>CAXGXT010000060.1:0-4258 GCA_964013765.1 uncultured bacterium
AGTTTGCAAAACATTTGAAAAAGTCTTTTTAAGTGCATAAATGAAAGCATCATCACAAACCCGGCATAGAAAAAGATGCCTTCCATAATCACGTAAAAACCAACTAAATCATGTACAAACCTTTGAATGTTTTCCGTGCTGTCCGTTTTAAAATTACCATCCATAAGTGACTTAGTCATATCTACCACATAATCATCCTTAGCCTTGATACTCGGAATATTTTCGTACATTGTATAAACTTCTTCAGGATCCAAACCTAAAGTATCGCAACAATAAATAAAAGTATCGGTATGCACTGCTTCTTCGTAAGCTTGGCGTAATAAGTACTGCCGACACTCAGGATTAGTAACATGCTCATAAATAATCAGCACGATATTATTGGCAGTTAAACTCTCGGCCGTCGAGAAAAAACCCATATTCCACATGATCAATCTACGCTCCTCATCGGTTAAAACCCCTGGGGTTTTCCACATCTCGACGTCTTTTTGCATGCCCACTTCGTTTGGCACCCAATTATTATTTACCCCATCCATGTAGTGCTGGCGAGCCCAATGATATTTCATGGGCAAAATTTTGTTTGGGTCTGTGGTTGAGTTGTTAATTATGCGCTTCTCGTCTTGAGACATATAGTTATGGTTAATGATATTTAGTGAAAAAATTAAGGGCCAGTGGACCCCCCTTCTGAAAATTCTAAATTCGAAATACTAAATCCTAAACAAACCCGAAATTCTAAATTCTAAACGTTTCGAATTTAGAATTTAATACTTAGAATTTGTTTAGAGTCCCCCTTCGGGGGATCACCCGAAGGGTGGCTTCGGATTTAGAATTTAGGATTAAAAACTAACATACCTATTTTAAACTGTCTATGCTTATTCCCCTTATATAGAAGTACGAAATCCCTAAAAGCGGTCATTGGCAAGCTTCGCAATCGGGATCGTTGATCCGACATAGTTTAACATCGGGAGCTGCTGTAGGAGAAGGCTTAGCTGCTTGTACTGTTCCGACCGTCTCAGTAATCGTTGTGCCGGAAAAGGCGGAAATTGCTCCGGCTTCGGCTACAGCCGTTTCCATAGTGGCTGCGGCTGCTCCTAATGACCGCACAGGAGCTGGCGTAGGTACTGGGGCGGTGCTGGCGGCGGTAACTGCTACTTCTGGGATGGCAGTCTGTTCTTGTTCGGCCGGTTGTTCGTAACTCTTATTAATGTCTAAGGTACTCTTTTCAATACTAGTAGCCCCTAGAGTACGTAGATAATACGTAGTCTTTAAACCCATTTTCCAAGCGGTAGTATAGATTTCGGATAAATGAGCGCCGGATTCAGTATTAGAAAAGATATTAATAGATTGGCTCTGGTCTATCCATTTGCCGCGAACAGCTGCGTGGCGCACAATCCAGAGGGAGTCTAGTTCGAAAACTTCCTTATACTTACCGCGCACTTCACCCGGAATCTCCATAATCTTTTGCACACTACCATCATAGTACTTAATTTTTTCTTGCATTTCCGAACTCCAAAGTCCCAGCTCACGTAAATCGTCTACCAGACAAGTATTAATAACAGTAAACTCGCCACTAAAATTAGATTTTACGTAAATATTCTTATAGATCGGTTCAATAGAAGGTAGACAGCCAGAGATGTTTGCAATTGTAGCCGTCGGAGCGATAGCCATACAATTTGAATTACGCATTCCGTATTGCTTAACATGCTCTCGGACTGGGGACCAATCTAGTCGTTCGGTTAAATCTACGCCCGTAGGAATACCGCGTTCTTCTTCGAGTAAACGGAGACTGTCGATTGGAAAAATACCACGTTCCCATTTTGATCCAGGATAAGTAGAATAACTACCTTTTTCTTTGGCTAACTTCGAAGAAGATAAAATCGCGTGGTAGGAAATAAATTCCATTAGCTGGTCTGACAGCTGAGTTGCTTCCTCACTATCAAACTGCAAACCTAGTTTGTAAAGTAAATCCTGATAGCCCATAATCCCCAACCCAACTGGACGGTGACGCATATTTGCATTCTTCGATTCAGTAGTAGGATAAAAATTAAGATCAACTACATTATCTAGCATGCGCATAGCCGTCTTAATGGTCATTTCCATTTTTTCTTTATTAACCTCTCCGTCCTTAAAGTGATTGACCAAGGCAATTGAACCTAAGTTACACACGGCTGTTTCGTCGGCCGAAGTGTTGAGTGTAATTTCTGTGCACAGATTTGAACTATGAACTACCCCGACATGATCTTGCGGCGAACGAAGATTGCAAGGATCTTTAAAGGTCATCCACGGGTGCCCGGTTTCAAACAACATAGTAATCATTTTCCGCCATAGCTCAACTGCCCGAATTTTTTTGAAAAGTTTAATCTGGCCACGATCAGCCATGTCTTCGTACTGCTGATACCGCTCCTCAAATTTACGTCCGAAAATATGGTGTAGGTCCGGGACTTCTTCTGGGCTAAACAAAGTCCAATCCCCGTCGTCGATCACCCGCTTCATAAATAAATCCGGAATCCAGTTAGACGTATTCATGTCGTGTGTGCGGCGACGCTCGTCACCAGTGTTTTTACGTAGCTCCAAGAAAGATTCGATATCGAAATGCCATGTTTCCAGATAAGCACAAGTAGCTCCTCGCCGACGTCCACTGCGATTAATAGCGGCCGTCGTAGAATCAGCAATCTTTAGGAAAGGAATTACACCTTGACTACCTACATTTGTGCTCTTAATTACAGAGCCGGTGCCGCGAATATTGGTCCAATCATTACCTAGACCACCCGACCACTTAGAAAGTTGTGCGTTGTCACCAATACTCTTAAAAATATGCGACAAATCGTCTTCGACAGTAGTTAAGTAGCACGAACTCATCTGTGGGTGATTTGTCCCGGCATGGAAAAGAGTTGGCGTAGAAGCTACGTATAATAACTGCGACAAAACCTGATAAAATTCGATAGCTCTGGCCTCGCGCTCGGACTCGTCTTCAGCCAAAGCCAACCCCATGGCTACGCGCATCCAAAAATACTGTGGAGTCTCCAAAATTTTCTGGTCCATATCGCGCATAAAGTAGCGATCGTATAATGTCTGGGAGCCTAAGTAGTGGAATAGTTGATCGCGCTCGGGTTGTAACTCGCTAGCTAATTTAGCCAAATCATAATTAAGCAAACCTTCGTCTAAACGACCAACTTCGACGCCCTGTTTTATTTTGGTAATAAAACCTTGCCGATGTGCAGTTTCAAATTCAGAACTATACTCGTCCACCCTAATTACGTCTTTGTATAGACTATTAAACAGGTAGCGGGAGGCAAATTTAGAATAAATCGGATCAAGCTCGATCCGGGCGCGAATAACCATAACTATAAGCTCGTTGATCTCGGTCGTGTCTATCTCGTCGTACACTCCCCGCCTGACGTCGGCAATAATTGGTTCTACTTCGACTCCAGGATAATCACGGGCACAAACTTTAACCGCTCGCTCAATATGACCAACATCAAAAGGCACGACAGTACCATCGCGCTTTTTAACTTTAAGTTGTCCAGAAGCCTGGGCAGCTTGTGACTCTTGCTCTCGTTGTTGCTGGTGCTCTAGTCGATAAAGAATGTAAGACTTGGCTACATCAAAGTACCCAGCCTCGGCTAATTTTCTTTCGACTGTATCTTGTACACTCTCGACACCAGGGACCGACTCTCCAAAACGATCCTCAATGGCCAAAATGACATTTTCCAACAACCCCGGAAGTATTCCGGCCTCTATTTTAATATTTGTGGCGACAAAGGCCTTACCGATAGCTGTTTCAATTCGATCACGATCAAAATCTACGACGTCACCGTTTCGCTTTTTGATTTTTAGGATGGGCATGTTGATTTTAACAGTTAGTAGTCTTTAGTCATTAGTCTGTAGTATTTGTAAGCAATGCTGATCTTTCTACTGACTAATAACTACAAACTAATGACTAATTTTAGGGTCAAAAAAATATTGCCTTGTTTGTCACCTCATAGGCTGCGAGGGACAGGCAACTATTAAAATCGAGAGGTCCAATGACAGTTATATCAGTACTGGGTCTGTCACGGAAACCGAAAAATATCTTTTCTTTTTGTTTTTGACTCCTTCCGAAGCAACTTTTAGCAATGACGGCGGAAGTATGTGAGCAAGAGTAATTATAGATCAAAGAATCATAAATGACAACAAGACTTCCGATGTGGATAAAGTAATATTCAGGCCATAAAAACAAGTATATCACAAAAAAGAATAGTAGATGATCCCTTGAGCCATT
>CAXGXT010000061.1:0-4219 GCA_964013765.1 uncultured bacterium
TACTTCTGTTTCTAAACGGATTGTACGTAAACTTGGCCTGCCGTAAATGCCGCCACCAGGAATAATGATATGAGCCACTAGTCACCTGACAAAGCTTCATATATGGAGTAAAAGCAGCCACGTCGTGAAAAGTTAGGATAGTCTTAATCCCCTGCCGACTTGCGGCCTTAAGACAATAATAAGACCAATTGGTATGCAGGTTATGAATAAAAATAACGTCTGGCCTAAACTTACCAATATGATCTTTAAATATTTTTACGGCTATTGAATGATGAAGGCCTAAATGGTTTCGTAGTTTGGGATTATAATCAAGGTCGTGTTGAAAAATCTGATTCTGAGGAAAAGACAACTTAGGTGCGGAATGAGCAGTTAATACCTGAACCTCGTTTTTTTTATCTTTAATTAAGCCTTGGGCCATAGCCAGAGCAATGTTTCCTGCTCCGCCACCAGTCCCAAAATGATCACATAAAATTAATATCCTCATTACTTTTTAGAAATCACAATAAGTTGAGTAAAAATATCTCGTTTTGTGGGTTTTGGATACTCTATCAAAAAAGGATTCTTCTTAAACCATAAAGTTAAAGCATTAACAAACCACATTCCAAACTGCCTATTTTTAAAACGACGGAAGGCGTAGGTAAACAGTCCATACCAAAAAACATGATGGGTTAACTTTACCTCTACTTCTGAAAAATACTTTTTTGACAAATCCTGTAATTCAATCGGGAAAAACTCATGGACGTGGTAAATATCACCTGGAGTCTCAGTTAAACGGTGAGGTGTAGTTATTACTGCTTTGCCTCCAGGTTTTAAAACTCTTTTTGCTTCAGCCAACATTTGACCCGGCTTATCTAAATGCTCAATTAACTCGCTACTTACCACAGCATCAAAACTTTCATCCTTCATTGGCAACTCGTATGCCGAAGCCTGAACAAACTCACAATCTAGTTTACTTGAATCACTTTCTGATTTAACGTTTTCTTGGGCAAATTGGATACCTAGGGCCTCATTGTCTATACCTACCACTACAGCCCCTTCTTTGGCCAATAAATAGCTTAAAGCGCCATCACCGCAACCTATATCAAGCACTCGTTTACCTTTTATATTTCCTAATTCTTTTATAATCCAGTCATACCGAGCTTGCTGATAAGAATTGAATTTACGAATACTGCGACTGGTCATTTCCTGCCAGTGCATGCTCCCTCTTTTTTTGTACTTATCGAAATCAACTTCGGGCATTTTTTATTTTTTTATAATAAAAAGAAAAATAAATCATAGATAAAACATTTGGGAATAAACCAAAAATTAAAACCGTGGTGATCATACCCTTAATCGCGTAATTACCAATTAGCCAATAAGCCGTAGGGATCATGAGCAATAGCGATGCAATATTTATATATATGGCAACTTTAATCTTATTTAACGTCCTAAACAAAGGCCCTAACCCAACGCCAGCCCCAATAAATATTGGGTACAATGCTAGCGGATAAATCATGGTTTTACTTGGTGCGTATTGTAAACCGTAAAATAAATCTATCAGATAAGGACCAACCAATAACAGCCCAAAGGTTATAGTAGTAACTACCAGCACAGACAAACCACTAACCTGGAAAAATCTGCGTAACATTTTTTCCTCTCCATGCACACCGGTTTTAGGAAATTGAATATTTAACAACCTGGAAACTGGGCCCAAAAATACTATTGGTAAGGACATATAAGCCAGGGCGACTTTGTAAAACGCTAGGCCTGAGTTCGTTGCTAAGAAAAAACCAAGCATCAAAAACGGGACACTGGCCACCAGTTTTAAAATATTTTTGTTTATAGCAATCGAAAAGCCGAAACGGAAAAACTTACCGAGCTTCTCCCTAGTAGGAGCCTTCCAAAAAAAGTTGTTTATAGCCGGTAAGCTCTGATCGGTTTTAGAAAGTTTATGATATACCAAATACCCTACCAAGCTCATGAGTATTACAGCTGTAAACTGCCCCCAAACAATCCCCGAAACTCCTAAGCCAAATAAAATCAACAAGATTGGCAAGCCACTCATTAAAATCTTATTAGTAATTTCTATTACTACTAAGCCACGAATTTTCCTGACTACTTGTAAAACTATATTGGCCAAAGGATAAAACAGTAACAGCACAGAACTTGTCACTACCACACCCGCCAACTTTCCTAGATTTAAATCATTATAAAAAAACTTACCTATGAAAGGGGCCAGGACTATGCCTAATATTCCAGTAGTTACTGCTACCAATAAAGATATCCTGACAAAGCTGGCCAGAATATTTCGAGATTCATCTTTATCGTTATTGGTATAGGATTTAGCCAATAAATTAATTGTTCCCTGCCCAATACCAGTATCTTGAAAAATGGTAATGAACCCGGCTAGGGCAAAAACAAGAGTATAAAAACCAAATTCTTCCGGACCTAAAAGCCTAGCAAATAAAAGTGAGGCCAAAAAAGCAATTGCGGAATTAGTTACGCCACTAACCTGAAGCATGGCCACATCCTTAGTAAAAGGATGCTTGGCGAGCTTTTTAATTTTTTCTGACTGAATCATAAAATCTTAAATAAGAAGTGGTGGTTTTTTCCCAAATAAATGTTTTTGCAAAGCTTTGTCCTTGTTTAATAAATTTCTGTGCTAAATCAGGACTAGACAAAATTTTATCTAAAGCAGTTGCTGCGGCGGGAGCATTATTTTGTGGCACCAGGAAACCGTTTTTCTCGTTATCCACGGCATCCTCATCACCGTTGCCCAAAGTTCCAATCACCGGAAGCCCACAGGCCGCTGCTTCCAAAAATACTAAGCCGAAACCTTCGAAGTGAGCTCGGTCGTTGGTCGGCAACAATAAAAATGCACTGGCCTGATTATACAATTTAACTAAATCACTATCCGAAACATCTGACCGAAACTCAATATGTTTTTCTAAATTATTTTTTTGTATGTATTCTTTGAGTTTATCAGTATAACTAGATTTACGATACAGACCAACGATTACATATTTTAAATCTGGGTATTTTTTTACTAACTTATTTATGGCTTCGACTGCGGCTTGGAAACCTTTTCTATATTTAACCTCGCCAACGCCTACCACTAAATTAGTTTTCCTGGGCAACCCAAGATCATGGAACTTCTTATGATCCACCCCCATCGTTACAACTTCTAAATTTTGAAGTTTAACTCTCTTGATTATTTCCTGCTTTGTATAATTACTGATACATAAAATCTTTTGGGCTTTTTTATAAGCAAGCCTCAATAAAATCGATTTAACATTTTGTTCCAATGGAGCCACTGAATAAGTACCAACTCCGCTCACGAAAAACGGTTTACCGCGTCCGCCAAGATGTGCGTAAACTGCAAATGGCCAACCATCGAGGGCATGAATTAGATCGTATTCCTTAGAGAACTTTCGTACAACCAAAATGTTTTTTATTAAACCCAATACGCTTTTTGGCTTGGCTAAAACCACAAGCTCTTCGTCTTTACTACTTTCTTCCTCCACTAATACTTTTACATCGTGCTTTTCAGCCACGCGCGAAACAACTTCCCAGGAAAATCTTGCCCCACCATTTGTATCGTGTTTTAAATTTGATGTTAAAAAAAGAATTTTCATAATAATTTAAAGACTATAAATCCTAAATAAATTAGAAAATTGATACAGGAATTCTACCCTGTGCTCACCCGCCGGGACAACTACTCCCATAAAAACTGAATTGACTGTATATATTGGGACTTCTACTTTATCAATAAAAGCTCTCCAGCCTGGTAAATTATTTTGGTTAAATACTAACAAGCCTAAATCTTGATTTTCGGTAAGTAACTGTACATTACTGTCCGATAACTTTTCGATTTCAATTTCAGATTCCTTCAAAGGTAATAGACCAGCACATGTTTCACACTCTAATAAAGTAACATCTAATTCATCATTTTGAACTACCTTTTGATAGGCAATGTCTTCATCTTCAGGAAGTAATGACACTTTTTTGGCGAAATACACTAAAGGCTTTGCTTCTTTATTTTCATATACAAAAATTGGAAGGTTGTGCTTAGTTGAAGAAACTTCACCGATTTTAGTAAAAACTTCTTCGGATAAAGGATAAGCAGATGTAATATACCGGACACCTAATAAATCCAATAAATATTTTCGACTAGAAAATATTTCAGCTTTTTCCTCGGGAGTAATATCTGCTTCGGATAATTTTTCTCCTATAGTGGCTC
>CAXGXT010000062.1:0-4157 GCA_964013765.1 uncultured bacterium
ACTACGTACTATAATCCGTGCGCCCGAATATTTAAATAAAATTTTGGATAAAATTGCTGAAGTCGTACCACCACAATGAATATCAAAAGTTGGCCGCAACGACGTTATCGGTGCTAGCTTATCTGCGTTTTCGTTTTCGAAAAAGATTATTTGCATGATTTTTAAGTCTCCCCCTCTAACTCCCCCTCAAAGAGGGGGAGAAAATTATTATTCCACTGTTACACTCTTAGCTAAATTACGCGGCTTGTCCACGTCGCGTCCTAATTCATTTGCCAGATAGTAAGCAAACACTTGCAATGGAATAGCAGTTAAAATCGGAGTCAACATTTCTAAAGTTTTCGGAATATATATAACATCATCAGCCACTGATTTAATTTGCTCGTCGCCCTCAGTAGCAATTACTAATACTTTTCCTTGCCGTGCCTTTACTTCTTCCATATTACTTATATTTTTGGCATACACACTGTCTTGCGGAGCAATAAAAAAAGAAGGAAAGCTTGGTTCAACCAAAGCTAATGGCCCATGCTTTAGTTCACCCGAAGCCGTGCCTTCAGCATGAATGTAAGAAATTTCTTTAAGCTTTAAGGCACCTTCCAGGGCCAAAGGGAAATTATATTTTCTGCCCAAAAAGAAAAAGTTTTTGGCCTGGCTATATTTTTTGGCTAACGCTGCAATGCTGTCAGATTGTTCTAATATCTTTTCAATTTTATCTGGCAAAGATAATAGTTCTTGACCGATACGGTTGCCCATAACCATGGACATACCGCGCTGGCGACCAAGATACAAAGTTAATAAAGCTAAAACCGTTAACTGGGAGGTAAATACTTTGGTAGTAGCCACCCCAATCTCAGGCCCAGCATGATTGTACACTCCAGCGTCAGTCTCGCGCGCAATACTACTACCAATTACGTTTACAATCCCTAAGGTCATTACCCCTTTTTCTTTGGCTTCGCGCACGGCCGCTAAAGTATCGGCCGTCTCGCCCGACTGACTAAGGACTAAGACAGCGTCTTGAGTTGGATCCAAAATTGGTTTGCGATACCGAAACTCGGAAGCTGAACTAACTTCGGCTGGAACGCCGGCATACTCCTCGAGCATATATTCTCCGACCATGGCTGCGTACGAAGCTGTGCCACAGGCTACTATGTGTAAACGTTTAATGCCTCGTAGCCGATCTTCAACTGTACTCAATCCCCCCAACTTAGCCTGGCCATCTTCAATAATTAAACGACCACGCATGGAGTTGCGAATAGTGTCTGGCTGTTCGAAAATTTCTTTGAGCATATGGTGCTCGTACCCCCCACGATCTGCCTCGTCCAGATTCCAATCGATTAATTCAGGTGAGCGCTCTACCTTTCGAGCTCCATTCTCGCCATTTAATTCCGAAATGTAATAGCCATTGCGATCAATAATTAATAATTCGCCGTCGTTTAAAGTAACTACCTGTCTAGTATGCCGGGCAATGGCCGAAGGATCTGAAGCAATTATAAACTCGTCGTTACCAACTCCTAGTCGTAGAGGACTACTTTGGCGAGCAGCCACGATTTTGTCTGGATCATTAGCTGCCATAACCAACAAGGCATAAGTTCCTTGAACTAAACGCAAAGCTAAACGCACCGCTTCTTCTATAGTCACGCCTGGCCCTAAAAACTTTTTAACAAGGTGGGCTAGTACTTCACTGTCTGTTTCGGAAGTAAACTCAACCCCTTTAGATTTTAAACCGGCCTGCAAAGCTTGATAGTTTTCGATAATCCCATTGTGCACTACGTAAACTTCGTTACTAACGTCGGCGTGTGGATGAGCATTGGCTTCGCTGGGCACGCCGTGAGTCGCCCAACGCGTGTGCGCAATCCCAGCTGTGCCGGCCAAAGGTTGATTATTAAGCTGTCCAGCTAGTTGCGAAACTTTTCCGGGACCACGTAAACGCCCAAAACTATTTCCCGCCCACACAGCCATGCCAGCTGAATCGTACCCACGATACTCCAAACGTTTTAACCCATCCAAAAGAATAGGTGAAGCCTGTTTTTTTCCGATGTATCCAACGATGCCGCACATAAATTAACTATTTTCGACGCCTCCACGCTTGGCTAATAAATTCCACGTACTCTCAAATATAACTTTATTGGTCTGATAAGCTCCAGAGTCTTCTATAATTACGCCCAACGGTTTGCCGTCGGCATCAATCGAGATAGTCGCAACTTTTTGATGATAAATAAGAATGTAAGTTGGTGCCCCTTCGTCCATGGTCAGCCAACGTCTTTCATCCAGCCCTCGCTCTTCTCCTCCCGGGCCAATAGATAATACTTTAACTTTAATGCCAGCTTTAATTCGGTCTTTAGAAAAACTAGAGTATACGTCGTAAAGTCTATTTTTAATCGCTGAAGACGAGTACGCATAATATTCTTTTACTCCAGAGATAGCGCAAGTTTCGATGACGTCTTTAAGGATAGTTTTAATGGCCGCGCTACCCTGAAAATATTTGACGACTGGCTTGTCGCCTGTTCGTTTGTACATCGATCGAAGTTCGGGGATAGCCTTGCTTACCTCGTCTTTTACTTTACTAAGATCATCACGACGCTTTTCTACCAAATCCACCAAATTGCTGGGGTCTTCGGCAGCGAAGTACTGGCGAGTAGCTTCGTGGTAGTAGCTAACCAGCCCCTGATCCATGAGGGACTTTAAAATATCATAAGTTGTACCGCGGTTAATCCCGGCGGCTTCGGCCACGCGCCGGACGGGAGCTGGACCCAATTTAAGGCTAGCCAAGTATACGGCTATCTCCTTATCTGACAAACCAAGCGTTTTGAGAGTAGATTCAATCATGTCAGACATTTTACACCTGTCCTATCTTTTGTCAAACTTTTTTCTGCAAAAATTGTGCATAAACTAAAAAATAGCTAATTTTAGCTATTTATTTAAATACTAATTGTCAATTATATATAACTAGGCTTCATGTACGGAATCAAAATATTCGACTTTACCAGGACTCCCGCTTATAACCACGGTCTGAGTTGTAGTTTGGCCTTGATCATTTTTCTGCACTCCCTTAACTAAAGCTCCGCTTAAAACGCCGGTGGCGATAAACATTAGCCCGTCCCCTTTTGCCAAATCTTTGGCTGTAAAAATATGACGGGGGTCTGTAATACCAATCTTAGCTAAATCCGATTTTATATTAGCCGCATCTTTGTCATTTCGTGGTTTAAACCTACAAACCATCTGCCCGCCCAACAACCTCACGGCAGTAGCAGCTTGGACTGCCTCGGCGCTTCCTCCAGAATTTAATAGCATGTCTACCCCGCTGCCAGGTCCACTGACAGGAATACAAGTTAAGATAGCTGCGATTACGTCTCCATCAGGAATTAAATTTACGGTAGCCCCGGTTGCACGCATTTCCTTAATTAATTCTTCATGACGAGGACGGTCTAGGGCCATAACCACCATCTCTTCGGGTTTTTTACCTAAAGCATTGGCCACGTTTTTTATATTTTCAGTCGGTGACAAATCTAAATCAATAACATCTACTGCTTTTGGACCAACTGCAATTTTATCCATATAAGTATCTGGAGCAGAAAGTAAGCTACCTCGTGGACCAGCCGCAATCACGGCTAAAGCCTCGTGACGATTTTTTGCCAGACTATCAGTGCATTCAAGAGGGTCAACTGCTAAATCGATTTTTTGACCCGTACCGGTTCCAACTTTTTCTCCTTGATATAGCTCAGGTGCTTCGTCTTTACTACCCTCACCAATTACAACAATACCATCGAATTCGATGGTATTAATACGAGCGCGCATAGCGTCAACTGCATCTTTATCGGCTGCTTTGGCATCGCCTTTACCTGCCCAAGCAGCCGCAGCTATGGCCGCGACTTCAGTTACTTTGACAAACTCTTTGATTAAATCTTGAGACATGTGCCAATTCTAGCACCAATGTTTATTTTGATGCAATCTGTTTTATCAACCGCATCATCTGGCTAACAAATCCCCATTCATTATCGTACCAGGCCACAACATTAACTTGAGTTTCATCAACCACGTCAGTTAATAGTGAATCGAATACTCCAGCGAATGGACTACCACGATGATCAACCGAAACTAACGGTAAATCTGAATAACCTAAAACATCTTTAAATTGTTTTTCAGAGGCCTGTTTGAATAAA
>CAXGXT010000063.1:0-4080 GCA_964013765.1 uncultured bacterium
TCGGCAGAAAAGAACTATTGCGGTTACAGGTGTACATGGCAAGACGACTACTTCGGCATTATTAGCTCATATTTTTAAAGTTGCTGGGCTGCAGCCAAGTTGGTTGGTGGGAACTGGCTGGGTTCCGGATTTAAAAAGTAATGCCAAGTGGGGCAGCGGTGAACATTTTATTGTAGAAGGCGATGAATATGTAAAAAGTTTTTCTGTTAAAACTGCTAAATTTTTGGATTTGTCTCCGGCCATAAATATTATTACCAGTTTGGAATGGGAACATGTTGATGTATACAAAAACGAAGCCGTATTGGTTCAGGCTTTTAAAAAATTAATTAAGCAGACAAATGGGCCGACGATTGCTTGTGATGATTGGCCGGCGGTTAGGAAGTTGGTAAAAACTGACCGGAAAATTATTACTTTTGGCACCGTCGCTAGTTCAAGATTTAAGGTTAGCCAGATTGCCAGCCATAAGTTGGGGCAGTCATTTACTCTAAAGGATCGAAGTAAAACGGTTGGTAATTTCGTGGTGTCTTTATATGGCAAGCATTTAGTGCTGGATGCAGTGGCTTGTATAATTGCCGCTCGGCAATCTGGTATTCCTTTAGTTAAAATAAAA
This sequence comes from uncultured bacterium, assembly GCA_964013765.1. GTDB lineage: Bacteria > Patescibacteriota > Patescibacteriia > Buchananbacterales > CAXGXT01 > CAXGXT01. The sequence continues at coordinate 611 of CAXGXT010000063.1, forward strand.
AAAGCCCTGGAATCTTTTAAGGGTTTACAAAGGCGTTTTGAAGTTAGTCATGCCAAAGGAATTACATTTGTAGATGATTATGGTCATCACCCGAGTGAAGTTTCGGCTACACTGCAGGCGGTAGCCAAAAGATTTGAAGGAAAAACTATTTGGTGTGTATTTCAACCGCATATGGTTTCCCGGACAGTTGCTCTAGCAAAATATTTTGCTCTGTCTTTTAATGCCGTGGATCATGTGGTTGTGGCTGATATCTTTGCTTCGGCCAGGGAAAAATCTGCTAAGTTTAATTCTAAAGATTTAGTTAAGCTAATAAAAAAACATCACAACTCGGCTGTGTACGGAGGGTCACTTAAAAATTCAGCAAAATACTTATCAGGGCGTATCAAAAAAGGTGACGTAGTGGTCACCATGGGGGCGGGGGATGTGTATGAAGTCCGAGATATATTAAGTAAATAAAATCGGTCCAAGTCAAGATCAGTTGCGCGCCCACAAAGTCTTGACTTGAACCGTCCCATGGATTGTTAGTCGACAAAGCAAATAGATAATATGCCGTGTCAGAGAAATGTGATTAATCTCTTTTCGCCGGTAATCGACCCGCATCTGGTAGGGACCGGTATATAACAACCCATCACACATCACCTTTTATCGTTGGCACGATCTCCAAAATCGTGCCCAAAAGGTATGGTGATTTAAGTGTACGTTCCCTGGCGCATTACCACCCATTACTGGTTCTGTTAAATTTGTTGGTGCGAATGCGCCTGGGACTTTTAATTATAACGTTCCGGTCGCAGAGTGGGGGCCTCATCTCAGTTACCTGTACTTGACTGATAATCTGAAAAGTGGCGAAAGGCCCCACAGGCCACGACCGGAACTGAATTTTGGTTAAGGTGCTAAGCTGTTAAGTTATCACTTCAAATTCTTGCAGTCAAATCTATTCACCTGTAGTATGGGTGTATGTCAGATTCTCTTAAAGACAACCTACCTGAGCTGCAAGAAGCGGTATCGCTTAATGATTACTCAAATTTTAAGGTTGGTGGACCAGCTGAGTTTTTCTACGTGGCAAAAAATAAAGAAGATTTACTTAAAGCTCTTCAGGTTGCGAGCAAAGCAAAAGTACCTTATTTTGTTTTAGGTAAAGGTACAAATATATTGGTTTCGGACAAGGGTTTTGCTGGACTAGTGATTAAAAATGAGTGTAATGAATTAAAAATTGATGGGACAACTGTTACAGTCGACGGCGGTTATGATTTAGCAACCTTACTGGTTGAGTTAAATAAATTAAGTCTCGGTGGTTTAGAATACATGGCCGGTATCCCAAGTAGTTTGGGTGGGGCAGTACGCGGAAACGCAGGGGCATGGGGTAATTCAATTAGTGAGAAAGTTGTGAGCGCCAAAGTATTTGTCGACGGGGAGGTTAAGGATATGTCACACGAAGATCTTAAATTTGGATATCGTGACAGCGCTATTAAACATGTGGATGGTGCCCAAATTTTAGAAGTAACTTTAGAGGTTGAAAAAGTAGAGGCTATGCAGTCTAAGGAAGAAATGTTTGGGATTATGGGAAAACGTAGTGCGCGCATGCCACAGACTGCTAATTGCGCGGGGTGTGTTTTTAAAAATATTGAATTAGATAAAGTTGAGGTCGATAAAGAAAAAGTAATTAAAGCGCTAGATGTTCCGGCCGAAGAGTATGAAACTGTTACCCGTTTTGGTAAATTACCAACTGGTTGGATTATTGAAAAACTTGGTTTGTCCGGAAAAGTAATTGGCGGAGCACAGGTTTCTCAAAAACATTGTGCTTACTTACTAAACGCTGGTGACGCTACAGCCGATGACATTATGCAATTAATTTCTACTATCAAAACGCAGGTGCGGGATAAGGTGGGTATTCAAATCGAAGAAGAGATTCAGTTAGTAGGGTTTTAGTCTTGTCAGGTAAGCCAATTTATGGTACTTTACGTTTCTAGTACTTAATATATGGCTCTACTAAAGAAATTCCTCGGGGACGACAATAAAAAGCTACTTAAAAAGTGGCAACCTTTGGTTGAAAAAATTAATAGTCTTGAAGAGGACGTTAAAAAGCTGTCCGATAAAGATTTAAAAGAGCAGACGATTAAACTTAAAGCTGAATTAAAATCTGGAAAAACTCTGGACGATATTTTGCCGCGCGCTTTTGCAGTAGTGCGCGAAGCTGCCAACCGAAGTTTAGGTCAGAGACATTACGACGTACAGCTTTTGGCTGGGATTGCTTTGCATAATGGGATAGTGGCCGAACAAAAAACAGGAGAAGGAAAGACTTTATCTGCTACGACTGCTTTGTACCTAAACGCCTTAGGTGAGAACGGTGTTCATATTGTGACCGTTAACGATTACCTTTCTCAACGTGATTGCGGTTGGATGGGTCCGGTTTACGATGCCCTAGGTTTAACAGTTGGAGTGATTGTCCATCAACAGGCTTTTATTTACGATCATGAATATGTAAACGAAGCTCACGATGATGAGCGTTTGCAACATCTAAAATCAGTTAGTCGCGCCGAGGCTTACCAGGCCGACATTACTTACGGAACCAATAACGAATTTGGTTTTGATTACTTGCGTGACAACATGGTCCAAAGTGTTGAGCAGATGGTTCAGCGCGGTTTTAATTATTCGATCGTAGACGAGGTCGACAGTATTTTAATTGACGAAGCCAGAACACCGCTTATTATTTCAGCTCCGGACACTCAGTCATCGGACAAGTACAAACGTTTTGCCCAGTTGGTTAAAAATCTTAAAGAAGACGAAGACTATAATATTGACGAGAAGATGAGGGCCTCTACTCTGACTGACGAAGGAGTGTCTAAGGTAGAAAAGAGTTTAGGAATGGGGAATATTTATACCGAGGGTGGTATCCAAATGGTCCACCATATCGAACAAGCCTTGCGCGCCGAAGTTGTTTACCAGCTCGATAAAGATTATGTGGTAAAAGATGACGAAGTAGTTATTGTCGACGAATTTACCGGACGTTTAATGCCCGGGCGACGTTTTTCAGAAGGTTTACACCAGGCACTTGAAGCCAAAGAAAACGTGACCGTCCAACGGGAAAGCAGAACTTTGGCGACCATTACTTTTCAAAATTATTTTAGACAGTACAAAAAATTAGCTGGCATGACCGGTACCGCCGATACCGAAAAAGAAGAATTCTTTAAGATTTATGGATTGGATGTGGTAGTGGTCCCAACCAATAAAGATTTAGTTCGAAAAGACATGCCGGATCGGGTCTATCGAGATGAAGCGGCCAAAATGAAGGCAGTGGTAGCCGATCTTAAAGATCATCATGAAAAAGGTCAACCGGTGTTGGTTGGAACAATTTCTATTGAAAAGAACGAGGAGATGGCTGAATTCTTACGCCAAGCAGGTTTACCGGTAGAAATTTTAAACGCCAAAATCACGAGCGCGAAGCCCAGATTATTGCCCAGGCAGGCAGAAGC
>CAXGXT010000064.1:0-3968 GCA_964013765.1 uncultured bacterium
GTGTATTTACTGCGCGGAATATTTTTTATACCCGAAGCCGCCGAGACTAAAGAAACCTCGTGTTCACCGGAACGCCCACCAAAAATTACTCCGACTGTTAATTTTTTAGTTCTCTTTTTTGACATGAAAGTTTATTAAATCGCTTCACTTCATTTAACATAAACTCGGGGCAGCAATGGGTTTATGCGAGTAACAACTTCATAGTTAATTGTTCCGATATGGTCTGCCAGCTCTTCAGTGCTCACCTCTCCCCTAGTTGCTCCATGTGCTTGTTTACCAAGTAAAACTACCTCATCTTTTACTTTAACGCCAGTCACTTTAGAAACATCTACCATCGTTAAATTCATACATATTCGGCCCAAGACAGAACAACGTTTCCCTCGCACTAGGACATCTGATTTGTTAGATAAACGGCGATCGTAGCCCTCCCAATACCCGACAGGTAATACTGCCATAACTGTTTTCTTTTTCGTAATATAAGTACTACCATACCCTACCTTTGTCCCAGCTGGGAGACTTTTTATTTGAACTATGTTTGTTTTCCAGTTGAGTGCAGGTTTCAGCCTTAGCTTATGCCCAGCTTTGTCCGATATCTTTTTTGCTTGAACAGATGGCCATAATCCATACAAACCAATGCCTAGCCGAACCATACTAAACCTACTTTCTGGTTGAGTTAGAATGGCCGCACTACACGCAAAATGTATTTTAGTGCCGCTAAGGTCAAGCTGATTTAAAAGGTTGTTAAAACTCAATATTTGACGTCTGGTAAAGTTCTGATTATCCTCACTCGCCGCAAAATGACTCCAAATGCCCTCAATCTTAAGCCCGGGTAGATTTGAAACAGATCGTACAAACTCCAAAGCATTTTTACTTAAAACACCTAACCTCGAAGTACCTGTGTCGATCTTAAGATGAACCTTAACTTGTCTTCCAGATTTCTTACTAAGTCTAGAAATTTCTTGAGCAAATTTTAAACTATATACTGGTAGTTCAATTTTTTGAGTAACAGCTTTCTTTAATAATTCACTTGGCGCGTAACTTAAAACAAAAATTGGTTTGCGAACGCCGCGCGCGCGAAGTTCTAGTGCCTCCCCCAAGCTAACCACGCCTATAATGTTCACTTTAGATGATACCAACTTGGCTACTTCAACCATCCCATGTCCATAGGCATTGCTTTTTAAAATCGGCATTACTTGAACTTCCGGACCGACCACCCGTTGATATTCTTTTAAATTGTTTAAAATAGCCGAGCGGCTAACCTCGACCCAAGATGCATACATCGTTTAATTGTAGATAAATTATTTTTTTATTACTTTAAGACCGGAATAAGATTGTAAAACTTTTGGTACCTCAATACTCCCATCTTCTTGCTGATTATTTTCCATAATCGCAATTAAGGTCCTACCAATGGCGAAAGCCGTGGCGTCGTTTGTATGAACCAGCTCAGTCTGCCCGTCAACCATTTTTACTTTAGTACTCAATCTCCTGGCCTGATAGTCAGTCATATAATCTGCGGAGTGCGTTTCCCGATACTTATTTTGACTCGGCATCCACATTTCAATATCAACTCCCCTGTTATTAGGCTTACCTTGATCTCCAGTACATTTCAAAACTACCTGATAAGGTAAATCTAAAGACTTAACTAGGTGTTCTTGAATTGCGATCATTAACTCGTGCTCTGCTAAACCATCATCTGCAGAAGAAAAAGTTTCCATCTCGACCTTATCAAACTGATGTACGCGCATTATTCCTTTAGTATCCTGACCATAACTTCCGGCTTCACGGCGAAAAGAGGTTGAAAAACCAACGTAACGTACTGGCATATCGCCAACCTGAAGAATTTCGTTCATATGGATTGGTCCAATAGAATGTTCGGCCGAGCCAATAAGATATAAGTCATCGGTGGCTGTGTGATATCGCTCATTCTTAGGCTCCAGACGATCCATTCGCTGCATAACATCTGGCTTAATCAGCACTGGCGGGACTATCGGAATAAACGGTTTGGCTGAAACTTTAAGCTTCGCTTTTTTAATAATGCTGGTTAAAACTTTTTCATCCGTAAGGGTTGCCATGGCATGCTGGATTAATGCAAATTCCAACATAGCCAGTCCACCTTTTAAATACGCAAATCTGGCCCCCGAAACCTTGGCTGCCCTTGCCATATCAATCACATCCAAAGCTTCACCAAGCTCGAGGTGAGTCTTAGGTTTATACTTAAATTTGGCTGGCTTACCTACTTTACGTAAAACCTTATTACTTGATTCGTCGTTCCCGGCCGGTGTATCTTTCGAAGACACGTTTGGTACAGCCTCAAGTATTTTTTTGTATTCGTCATTTGTGGCCGAATATTGTTTTTCTAATTTTGCTAATTTTTCCTTGGCCGATTTGCCGGCCTTGATGTCCGCAGCAGACGGCTTGGATATATTTTTTGCTAAATTTTTTCGAACTCTATTTACCCCGTCAATTTGTGTTTGAAACTTTCTTCTTTGTTTATCCAAATCCAAAAGCTTAGCAATATCAACTTGAACATTTTTGTCTTTAGCCGATTTTTTTACGGCAGCTAAATTTTCGCGAATAAATTTTATATCCAACATGTTATTATGCTAATCTTGAAACCATTTTTGATGATTTATAAACCTCTGGTTGAAATGCGTCTAACCTAATAATTTTCACTTTCGGAAAAGACTTTTCTAGTCCTGACGTAAAAGCCTCTTGATCATAACCTAAGCATATTGTATCTGGATTCATGTCTCGTACTACCCGGTATTTGTCTCCTTTATACCCCAGCTGAGCCCGATCTGCCAAACCACTAGCCTCTAAATTCTTAACCCTATCCTCTTCCTTGTTTACCGGAAGCCTTCCTTTCAACTCACGGACTGTTTCATCTCTAGCCACTACCACAGTTAAATGCTCTCCGTGCTTCTTGGCCTCTACTAAAAAATGCCGGTGTCCCTTATGCAGAATATCAAAAGTACCAAATGCTAACACACGCATAGACTATTCTGGCTTCATGGTTGGGAATAGCACCACGTCACGAACTGAGTCCTGTCCAGATAACATCATAAATAGGCGATCTAAACCCATCCCCCAACCCGCAGTAGGTGGCATTCCATGTTCAAGGGCGATAACAAAATCTTCATCTGGTGGCATTGCCTCTAGATCCCCTGCCTTTCGAAGCTTTGCCTGAGCATCAAAGCGCTCACGCTGATCAATGGGATCGTTTAATTCTGAGTAGGCATTAATAATCTCCGAACCATTCAAAATCATATGAAACCTTTGAGTAAAATCATCTTGACCAGGAATTTTCTTAGCCAATGGAGAGATAAGCACTGGATGGTTTATCAAAAAAATTGGGCCTATCATACCAGGTCTAATTCTAGCTTTATATATCTGATCAATAAGACGTCCAGCACCGGCATGCTTTTCAACTTTGACTTTAATTTTCTTAGCATAAGCACGAAGCTGTACCTCAGTTACCTTAGCTAAATCAAGGCCGGTAGCTTTTTTAAAAATTTTGGAATACTCAACCCTGGGCCAAGGAGCCTTAAAGTTAATTGACTGGCCATCAATTTCAAACTTCAAAGTTCCAAATGTTTTTTTGATAACTGAAGACACCATCTTTTCAGTAAATTTCATTAAATCTTCATAATCAGCATTGGCTTGATAAAATTCAAACATAGTAAACTCCTGCAAATGTTCAGTGCTCATGCCCTCATTTCGAAAAACTTTTCCTATTTCATAAACTCGATCAATGCCCCCAACCAATAAACGCTTAAGGTGCAACTCAAGTGAAATCCGTAGGTATAAATCAATATCTAGTGTATTATGATGAGTTACAAATGGTTTAGCCTCAGCACCCCCGGGAACATGTTCAAGTACTGGAGTTTCAACTTCAAGAAAATCTGATTCATCCATGGCAGCCCTTAAATTTTTTATAAACAACGATCGCCTTCTAAAAAGCTCACGCG
>CAXGXT010000065.1:0-3933 GCA_964013765.1 uncultured bacterium
AGATTTTGTAAGTGTGCACGTACCATTGCTGCCAAGTACAAAACATTTAATCGGCGCCAAGCAGTTTAGTGCTATGAAAAGTAGTGCTTGTTTAGTTAATACTTCTCGAGGTCCAGTAATAAATGAGTTGGCATTAGTCAAAGCTTTGCGTAAGGGCCAGATTACGGCCGCTGCTTTAGATGTTTTTGAATACGAACCACAGATCGTGGCTGGCTTAAAGAAGTTACCCAACGTAATTTTAACCCCGCATATTGCTTCGTCGACTATTGAGGCACGCGATGGTATGGCGAAGTTGGCAGCGCAAGGGATCATTGATGTTTTATCTGGGCGCATGCCTAGTAATTTAGTGAAGTAGGTGAGTAAATTAATAATGAAAAATGACAAATGAAAAACAACAATTTCTAATTCAAAGTTTTTAGTTTTGCATTGTTATTTTTCATTTTTCATTTTAAATTTTTCATTATGGCAAAAACATCTCACAAACCGGGAAACGATTTAGACTACGATCAAATTACAAAATATATTTACGTCGGCACAAACATGTGTTGCCAAGCTGGTTTTGCTCAAGAGTTAATTGATAAAGGGGTAACTGTCGATATATCTCTTGAACAGGAAAGAATTGATTCAGCCTTGGGTGCGGATTTTTTTATCTGGATTCCCGTGTATGATCATACGCCTCCAAGTCAGGATCAATTTGAATTTGGTACTTCAGTGATTGCTAAATTTGTGGCCATGAAAAGAAAAATGTATATCCATTGTAAGATGGGCCATGGACGCGCGCCGACTTTAGTAGTTGCTTATTTGGTTACCACGGGGATGTCTGTTGAGCGAGCAGTGGCTGAAGTGATAGATAGACGTGATGGTGCGCACCCAAATACTAAGCAAGTGGCGGCTCTGCATAAGTTTGCAAAAAAACTGGGACAAAAATAATCCATTTCTGCTATACTTGACCTAGATTGCTTTGGGTGGAAAGTTATCCACATTTAGCATTAAATAACACCGAAAGGGGGTGATCGAATGCAGCAAAAAGCGACAAAAGTACTTGGTATTATATTTGTATTAGTTGGTATTCTAGGCTTTATTCCTGGAGTAACTTCTAACGGACACCTATTAGGAATCTTTGAAGTGGATATGATCCATAATATCATCCACTTAGTAACTGGTTTAATTGCTCTAGGTGTAGCAAAAAGCGCCGACAATTCCAAGAAATTCTTGCAAATTTTCGGGGTAATTTACGCAATTATAGCTGTTCTAGGTTTCTTGGGCGAAGGTGGTGATGTTTTAGGCGTAGCCAGTAACAGTGCAGACACTTGGCTACACGTAGTAACTGCGATCATCTTCCTGTATCTAGGTTTTGGCGGTGGTAAGAGTTCAGCTCCGGCCGGACCTTCAGCACCAGCAGCTCCAACAGCACCAACCGGAGGACAGTCATAATCATATACAAAAATAAAATAACGGGGATCCTGCTTTTGCAGGATTCTTGTTTTAACTGGTACAATATTTTAAGATGAAGACTTTACTAATTGAGGGCAAAGTGGTCAAGGGTCGGGGGGTTGGTAAAAGTAAGCTAGGCTTTCCGACCATTAATATTAACTCTCCAAAATTTTTTCCTCAGTCCTCGTGGGGTATATATATTGTTAAAGTTGAAATTGATTCATCAATTTATAATGGGGTAGCTCATGTTGGGCCTTTATTAACTTTTCATCCTAAACAAGTTACTTGCGAAGCTTTTTTATTTAATACCAAAAAAGATTTTTACGAAAAAAAAGTATCTTTAAAATTAGTTAAAAAAATACGAGACGTGCAAAAATTTGAAAGTTTAAAAGATTTAAAGAGTGCAATAGCAAATGACGTCAAAATTGCAAAGAAGTTTTTTAATTAAACTATGAAAGTTTTAAGTATTATTGGATCGATCTTTTTGGTAGTCTTAGCCTTAGTATATTTTATTGATTCCCATGACCGTTATGGCCAAGCAATTAATATTCAGCAAGATAATACGACTCAAGCAATTGATAAGGCTATAAAAAAATATCATTTCGAAAATGATGGTCAGTGGCCAAATATATTAGAAGATTTGGTGCCCAATTATTTACCAGCTATCCCCGAAGGTTATTGTCTGGACACGGCCAATCCAGATTTAAAAGTTACAGATTGTTAAAAAATGCGTTTAATTAAAAAACAAATTAGTCAGCCACAAGCCGTAGTGCTAATTTTAGTAATTGTTGTTACCGGAATTATTTTACGAATTTTGCAATAGGTTTATGAAAAAACCCTTAATCAAAGTTGGTGGACAAACATTGTTTGTGGTTCCTCAAGAAGGTTTTCGGGACGAGGAGCTATTTCAATCACGGGATTTATTGGCCAAGCATGGTATTACCACCCACGTCGTCTGCAATAAATCGGGGGAGGCTCACGGAGTGCTTGGGGCAAGTGTTCCAATTGATGTAGTTCTGGGTCAAGTTAAAATTCCTGATTACCGAGCAGTAATATTTATCGGCGGACCAGGAGCAGTTGAATACTTTTCTGATGAAAAAGCAATTGAGCTGGCTCGACAATTTAGAAATCCTGGTCGTATGGTCGGCGCGTTTAGCACAGCAGCTTCAATCTTAGCGAATGCTGGTTTACTAATTAGTCGCAAAGTGACAGGCTTTCCGACCCAAGAACGTCATTTAGTTAGTCGGGGTGCGGAATACACAGGTATGCCAGTAGAAGTTGATTCACCGATCATTACTGCGCGTGGGCCAGATGCTATTAGAGAATTCGTTAACCGATTTTTGTGGGAATTAAGTTCTAGGCATAGATAAAAAAATTTTATGCCTGAAGAAAAAAAACATTTCCACGAAGATCTTGACGTGATTATTATTGGAGCTGGCCCAGCTGGCATGTCGGCCGGGATCTATACGGCTCGGAAGAAATTAAAAACTTTGGTGCTGTCTAAAGATGTTGGTGGACAAACAGCTATTTCAGCTGAGATAGAAAATTATTTAGGCTATCAGACTGCTAATGGAGCTGAGCTTTCGGCTAAATTTCAGGAGCATGTCGAAAAATTCGATTGTATAGATATTGAAGTTGGTGAAGACAAATTAGTTAAAGAGATTAGTGGAAAGCCGGGGGATTTTTTAGTCGAAACTAAAGCAGGCGAAAAGTTTAAGTCTAAAGTAATTATTATTGCCTCAGGGAAAAATCCACGTCACATGGGAGTCCCTGGAGAAATTGATTTTACGGGTAAAGGTCTAACTTACTGCGCGACGTGCGATGCGCCATTGTTTAAAGATAAAACAGTGTGCGTGGTTGGCGGAGGCAACTCAGCTCTCGACGCAGCTTGGCAACTGACTACCATTGCCACCAAAGTTTATGTTTTAGTTAGGGACGCAGCCTTTAATACAAACGCCGACAAGGTTTTATTTGAAAAAGTTGAGAAAGCTAAAAATGTTGAAATAAAATATCAAACAAGTATTACTGAGGTTGTCGGCGAGCAACTAGTAACTGGAGTTAAGATAATTAATAAAGAAACTAACGAAGATGGCGAATTAGAGGTGCAGGGTGTGTTTGTGGAAATTGGATCAGTACCAAGCATTGATTACCTTAAAGAAGGGCAAATGAATTTGAATCAGTGGAATGAGATAGTAATTGATAAACATCATCAGACTTCAATTGATGGAATTTTTGCAGCCGGAGATGTAACCGATGTGCCGGGGAAACAGGTTATTATAGCGGCTGGAGAAGGTGCTTTGGCTGCTATTGCCGCTTCAACGTATTTAGCCAGAAATAAGTTAGTTGTGGTTTCGTCTGATGCATACGGAGGGTAGAACTTGCGCAAAAAAATAGATCATGTATACTACGCATATGCAGATTTTGAGAAACATTTGGTTTAGCTTTTATTTTACCGGGCCCGTGATCGGTTGATTTAGTCTTGTCAAAATTTGGCAGTAC
>CAXGXT010000066.1:0-3895 GCA_964013765.1 uncultured bacterium
CACAAGTTTACCTACTGAATTTATGACCATTTTAAATAGTATTAGTCAGATTGATCAGATTTTAAATAAAATTTTACGCACCTGGCCAAATACTTATGAGCAACCGTCGGGGACAACTAGTGATTTCGTGCCAGGTCACGAGCCGGTAAATCCAACGGTCCCGGCATATCCAATTAATTGGGAACCGATCAAGCGTGAGCCTTGTTTAACTTTAAATCCAATCCCATGTCCAGGTGAGCCAGGGTATGAGCTTTATCAAGGTAATCAGTAATTTGGGTATCAAAAAAACCCCGCAAGCACGGGGTTTTTTAATTTAGCTAAAATTAATGACTCCCAAACCGACGGTGCAACCAAGCGGTTAAGCGGTTAGAACTTATTTGTTGGTACGATGATATCCAAAGCGACCAGTAAAAAATTGTAATGGCGGCGGTTAGGATTATGAGTAGGGCAAAAGTTATGACTGTACCGGTGATCAGAAGCGCGCCGGACATACCAGCGCTCAAATTTAAACTAGTGACCAAGGCTACGAACGGCAGGGCGATTACCACTGATAGTACGGTCCAAAGTAAAAGCGCCACAGTACTGACGACCAAGGTTACAAAAGCAACTTCTAAAGTTATCAACCAATTTTTAGTAAAGATTTTTCTACTCTTGGTTAAAGCTTCTTTTACTTTTAGGTCTTCGGTTACTATCCCAATAGTCGCGTATTTAGTTATAAAAGATATGACCAAGACTAAGGCCAATAAAATTACGTAAATAAATATAAAGGGTAGAGTAGCGGTGGCCGAGCCTGCTGTAGCGGCAATGACTAAGCCGAACAAAAGCAAAATCGCCGATCCTTTAGATATTATATTCATCAAAAGCACCGCCCAAAACTTGGACCGTCCGTGTTTCCAAATAGATCGTAGCTTTTGTTCTTTATTGGCCAGGGCACTAATCAGTGTACTCTGGCTTGAAACTGTTAGCCAGATTGCTAGTAGGCCAAAGATAAAAACAAAAAAGTAAATTAGACCGACTAGGCCCACGGCTAAAGGGTTAATTCCAATGGCTTCTCTAATGCCAGACAATCCAGCTCCCGAAAAAATTCCACTGGCGAATAATCCTTGCCAAAAAGAAAACAGGGCATTGCCCTGAACGTTAGTCAGATTAAGACTGGCCGAAATTATTTCGATTTCACCTAAATTACCCAACGCCGCAGCCAGCACAGCCAATAGCCATAGCCTTTTTTCACGCCGCGCAGTTTGTAAGGCACTTTTAATTGCCGGTATATACATTGTATTTATTTTTATCCTCCTAGGTTTCTATTTTAAGCTTTCTCGTCCGAAGGTGCAACTTGTGATGGCGCAACTTTTTTACTAGGCTTGGGAGATTTTTTCTCTGATTTTGTAGATGTAAACAAGGCTTCGAAATCGTCTTGCTCAATAGATTCTTTTTCCAGAAGTAAGTTGGCGATAGTATCTAGTTTATCTCGGTGTTTGGTAATAATATCGTGCGCAGTTTTTTGGGCGGTAGTAATAAAGCGAGAAATTTCTTTATCAATACCCTCAGCCACTTTTTCACTGTAGTCACGTTGTTCGGTAATTTCTCGGCCCAAGAAAATCATTTCTTCGCGGTTACCAAAAGTACGCGAGCCCAGTGAACTCATGCCATAGTCAGTAATTAGTCGGCGAGAAATTTTGGTAGCTTGTTTTAAGTCGTTGGATGCACCAGTTGTAATCTCTTTAAAGATTTCGCGTTCGGTAACTTGTCCCGCCAATAGTACGGCTAGCTCGGCTTCAAACTCGGGCAGAGTTTGTAAGTGCTTATCTCGATTTGGAAGCTTGAGGGTGTAGCCAGCCGCTCGGCCACGAGAAATAATTGATACTTTGTGCACGTCGTCTGCATCGGGCAACATTTTTGCAACCAAAGCATGTCCCGCTTCGTGGTAAGCAGTAACTTTTTTTTCTTCGGGTGACAACAAGAAGCTACGTCGAGCCGGACCGAGCATTACTTTTTCAATGCTCTCGACAATATCGGCCATTTCTACTTTCTTTTTATTTCGTCTGGCAGCTAGCAAAGCTCCCTCGTTTAAAAGATTGGCCAGGTCAGCGCCAGTGAATCCAGGAGTACGTTCGGCAATCGTGCGCAACTTAACGTCTTCGGCAAAAGGTTTTTTACCAGAATGAACTTTTAGGATTGCTAAGCGATCTTCTAGGTCTGGTGGGTCAATGATTACTCGCCGGTCGAATCGACCAGGGCGCAGCAGGGCTGCGTCCAAAACGTCTGGTCGGTTAGTAGCGGCCATGACAATCACATTGGTTCGGTCGTCAAAGCCATCCATCTCGACCAAGATTTGGTTTAGAGTTTGTTCGCGTTCATCGTTACTACCACCTAGACCAGCCCCACGTTGGCGACCGACTGCATCCATTTCATCAATAAAGACGATACACGGCGCGTTTCGTTTAGCCTTACGGAATAGATCGCGTACGCGAGAAGCACCTACTCCTACAAACATCTCCACAAATTCTGAACCGGAAATACTAAAGAAAGGCACACTGGCTTCACCGGCCACAGCCCGGGCCAGTAAAGTTTTACCAGTTCCTGGGGGCCCCATCAGTAAAACTCCTTTAGGAATTTTGGCCCCTAGGGATAAGAATTTTTTTGGGGTACGCAGGAATTCAACTACTTCTACTAATTCGTCCTTGGCTTCTTTAACACCGGCTACGTCTTTAAAAGTTACCCGATTTTGTTGAGTTTGGGCTGTGTTTTCTCTAGCCTTTGATTGGCCAAAAGTCATGGCTCGGCTGTTGGCGCCTTGGACTTGGCGCATCATAAAATAAATAAAGGCGCCAATTAGTAAAAATGGAATAAGAAATGGCAAAAGGTTTAAAGCCCAGAAGGTAAAACCACCGGGCTTTTCTACTTCGACCGGGATAGCTCGAAGTTTTTCCGAGTCAACTTGGTAGTTGGCCAATAATTGGCTGAGTGATTCGCCTGGCTCTTTACTGGCTTCTTGTTTGCGGTCTTCGGTCAGCTCTAGTGTTATGGTGTCGCCATTAATTTTTATACTGGTAACTTCACCAGCTTCGATTTCTTGGACTACAGTTTGTAGGTTAACTGTTTCAATGTCTTCAGCTGGGGAGCTGTACAAGCTAAATAAAGCCGTAATAATTAAGAAGACTAAGAAGAAAACTAGGAAATTTTTACTTAATTTTTTCATTTGGTTAGATACCTATCAATAAAGTTAATGATAGAGATTATATAATACTTTGTTTAAATTTGCAATATTTGACTAATAGAGACTTTCTTCGCCATCTTTGTGGCCTTTGTTATTAGGCCAACTTCGGGCTACAATATATGTATTAATTTTATGATCAAAACTTTAACTCGTTGGTATCGTCCAGGCTGGCATCCGCAAGATTACCCCATGCGGCTGATAGTACTGCCTTTTATACCGCGTTGGATCACACCTAACGCTGTTACTTGGCTACGTTTTGCCCTCACTCCACTTGTAATTTGGCTAATGTGGACCGAGCAATACGCGGTCGGAGTGCCTGTGTTTGGGGTGGTAGCATTTACCGATGCGATCGATGGTTCAATGGCCCGGACGAGAAACCAAATTACGGAATGGGGAAAAATTTACGATCCGGTAGCTGATAAGCTTTTAATTGGTTCGGTAATGGTTTTGGCGGGATTAAAATATTTTTTGTTTACGACCTTAGCGGTCGTGCTTTTGGATATGGGTTCTATAGCCATGGCCTGGTGGTTAAAACTTAACGGCGACCAGGTACAATCAAACATTTGGGGAAAGCTGAAAATGCTCAGCCAGTCGGTGGGGGTAGGCTTGTTACTTTTGGCGATTGCGTTTTCAATCCCTTCTTTATTCCCTTACAGTTTATTTTTACTTCAGATCGCA
>CAXGXT010000067.1:0-3827 GCA_964013765.1 uncultured bacterium
TTTGTGCAAAGTTTAATGAAGCTACCACAGACGGAAAAGGTGAGGTTACCCCAGTAGAAATTACTGTTTACGAAGATAGATCCTATACTTTTGTAACAAAAACTCCTCCAGCGGCTGTATTATTAAAAAAAGCAGCTGGGATTAAATCTGGTTCTGGTAATCCCCTAAAAGATAAAGTAGGTAAAGTAACCTGGGAACAACTTAAAGAAATAGCCGAAAAGAAAATGAACGACTTAAATGCCAACGACGTTGAAGCTGCGGCTCGAATTATTGAAGGCACAGCTAAACAAATGGGGCTAGAAGTGACTAATAAGAAATAATATGCCTAAAGACGCTAAAGACCCTAAGGGGGTAAGACATTCCAAAAAATATAGAGAGTCAGCCAAGCTGATAGATAAAACTAAAAGTTACGATCTTGGTGAAGCAATTGCCATGGCCAAAAAATCTGGGGCAGCCAAATTTGATGGCAGTCTAGAACTACACCTAAACTTAGGCGTTGACCCCAAACAATCGGAGCAGCAAGTACGAAGTTCGGTTACTCTTCCCCACGGAACCGGAAAAACTATTAAATTAACGGTAATCGCAGCCGAAGAGCAACAAGCCGAAGCTAAAAAGGCTGGAGCGGACGTGGTTGGTGGCCAAGAAATAATCGACAATATTAAAAAAACAGGTAAGGCTGATTTTGATATTTTAGTTACCACACCAGACATGATGGCTAAACTAGCTGCCGTGGCCCGAGTGCTTGGCCCTAAAGGTTTAATGCCTAGCCCAAAAAACGGGACTATTACCAAAGACCTAGCCGCTGCCGTAAAAGAGCTGAAAGCCGGCAAAGTTAACTTCAAAAACGACGATACTTCTAACCTTCATCAAACTTTTGGAAAAGTAAGCTTTACTGAAAAACAGCTAGAAGAAAACTTGGAGACACTACTTACAGCTATTAAGAAAGCAAAGCCAGCTGGAGTTAAGGGTGTATTTATAAAAAGTGCCACTGTAGCCGCTACCATGGGGCCGGGCATACGGGTCAAGGTTTAAAAAATAAAAAATTAAAAAACAAAGTATGAGCTCGAGAATCGAGTATGTACTTTGTTTTTTAAAATGATCTTTTTACATTTTTTTAGAGGTGATCGTTATGAAAGATATTTTAATCCCAAATATAGGCTACACGCTCGCTCACTGTTCGGTACCTAAAAAACCCTTAGTAATTAGTAGCGAGAATAAAATCACGCCGAAAGACGAATCTTACATTACTTACTACTTTAAGCATCGACAAGTTGCTCTTAAATTCTTAACTGATAAAAAAAGGGTAATTAGGAATTTAGATCGTGCCATAATTGTCGTAATGTCACTAAGTAGCGTCATATGGAATGGCTTGATAGCCGACGATCTAATGTATTTTGGAAGTTTAGACAACGGCGATAGAATAGTCATAAGAATGGACTACGGTTTACTATCCCAACAAATTGATTTAGACGTAGAAAACCCTCTATTAATTAAAGAAGGTTTCGATCAATATTGTCTTGAAAACCCCTAAACATATAAGGCCGCTATCTTAACCGATAGTGGCCTTATTAATTTACCTTGACAAAGTGTTTTTATGGGCCTAGACTTTAAATTGGTAAAAATAAAATTGCTCTTATAAGAATTCAACCTGAAAGGACATACAAATGTCTTACAGATACAATCTCGAAGGTATTGCAGATCTTAGTTCAGTATTTTCGTTGGGTCAAATCGATTGTAGTTCCAACGTAAATGGTCAAGTTCAATTCGAACCCTTATTTGAACAAGTAAAAGTTCTTGGCCACCCGAGAATTCTACTTACGATCATGTTAACTGATACTGCCGAAAAGGCTTTACGAATGTTAAGAATTTTAGAGCTTGGCACAAGTATTGGTGTTGTCGGTATGCAACCTAAAATTGTTCGCGACTTGTTCGTTAGTATTTGTGGAAAGGAAAATATTCCAAGCCATATAATGTGGTTAAATGACTTAACCGCGAGCGGCAATAGAACGGCTTGCTGGATACCAATGAAGGCAGCACTGGAACAACTTGTTTGGGTTGACAACATGGCACCATCGAAGCCAGGCCCCGCTTGCTGGGAAGTACCTACTGGCAGATTCCGATTACCTAAAATGTCGATAGCTGGAACTCGCACTGAGAGCACCATCCCCACTATATCTGGGTATTACCCTAATTGGGCTTTCGAAGATCCAGCGGATTGAGTTATTGCCCTATTCCTAATTGGGCCCATGTACAATCATAGATGAATTGTTATTTATCTGTGTGGCGGTCTCTCTTCGAGATCGCCTTTTCTTTTTGACTAAAAACCCAAAAATATTGTCTAACATGTCAAAGTAATCCCCTATCCATCCACTTCATCCCACCACTTCCAAGTTGTGGATAGATCTTAAATAGTGTTATAATCATGGCCAGAGAAGCCATTTTTTTTATTTTTGAGAAAATTTATTTTATGCCCAAAGTATCGGAGGAAAGAGAACATTACCGTCCTTCATGGGACGACTACTTTATGGCCCTAGTCAAAATCGTGGCTAGCCGTGGAAGCTGTGATCGCCTTTATACCGGGGCGGTTTTAGTTAAGGACAAACGGATTATAGCTACTGGCTACAATGGCTCACCTCCCGGCCAACCACACTGTGACGACGTTGGTCACTTACTCGAAGAAGGACACTGCGTTCGTACGATTCATGGTGAGCACAATGCCTTACTGCAAGCAGCACGCATTGGCGGAGCAACAACTGACGGGTCAACCATGTACACAAAATATAGTCCTTGTGTGCATTGTACGAAATACATTATCGCGAGTGGGGTAAAGCGAGTTGTGATTGGAGAAATATATCGCAATAGTAAATCACCCGAAATGCTCGGCGCGGCTGGACTACAAGTGGATATTTATAAAGCCGACGCGGCGTGGGAAAAAGAGCTGCAACAAATTTTTAGTGAGGGTATTCCAATTAGAATTAATGAGGGGGAGGTCAAAATAGAACAATCCAAATGAGCGACAAAATCATATTAGGTTTTACAGGAGAAATTGCAGCTGGAAAAACTACGGCTGGAGATTATTTAGCTGAAAAATACCAAGCTGAGGGCTTACAGTTTTCTCAAGTCTTAAGAAAAATATTGGACGAACTATACCTACCGCAGACTCGACAGAATATGCAAGAAATCTCCACCATATTAAGAAAACAATTTGGAGAAGACTTAATTGCTAAAGTTATGGTTGAAAATATTAAAGCTACCAAAGCCGAAATTGTAACTATTGATGGTATTCGACGACACACCGACATTGCAAATATTGAACAGCTGCCTAATTTTAATCTAATTTACGTAACTGCTAGCCCAAAAACTAGATACGATCGCTTAACTGCCCGCGGACAAAACTCGGGAGACAAACAAAAGACTTTTGAGGAATTTAAAGCCGATGAAAACCGTGAGAGTGAACAGCAAATTCGCGAAGTCGGATTAATTGCCAAACACAAAATCGATAATGAATCCAGTCTCGAAGATTTTTACAAACAGTTGGAGGATATTATTACTAAGATTAAATCGGAAAAATAATGAAAATACTGGTAAAGAAATTATCGCCTGACGCAGTTACCCCCGACTATGCCTACCCAGGAGACGCAGGTCTAGATCTATACTGTATTGAAGATCATAAGTTAGAACCAAACACAAAACACCCTTTTCACATCGGAATTAGTATCGAATTCCCTGATGGTTACGTTGGCTTAGTTAAAGACAAGGGAGGTATGGGTGCGCGGGCCATACATTGTACCGGCGGGGTTATCGACGCAGGTTACCGTGGAGAATAT
>CAXGXT010000068.1:0-3739 GCA_964013765.1 uncultured bacterium
ATTAATCCATAAGATTTGGGCTGGCAATAATGGAGTTGGCAAACCTAATAACAAACTTACTCCGATCAAAAGTAATTCGGAGAAACTATCACTAAGTAAATAAAGAATAACTTTTTTAATGTTGTCAAAAATTACCCGGCCTTGAGCCACGGCAGCAATAATAGTTTTAAAATTATTATCTAATAAAATAATATCGGCCGTTTCTTTAGCTACATCTGTCCCCGACCCCAAAGCAATCCCAATGTCGGCTGCTTTTAAGGCTGGCGCGTCATTAACGCCATCTCCTGTCATTGCCACCACTTCACCTTTATCTTGCCAGGCTTTAATGATTCTTAATTTATGCCGAGGTTCAACTCGAGCATAAACGTCAATGTTGGATAATTTTTTGGCTAACTGATCGTCATCAAGCTTATCAAGAGACTCACCGTCGATCACACTGGCCGGCGTTGTCTTGAGTCCAACTTCAGCTGCAATTGCGCGAGCAGTCAACCGATGATCACCAGTAATGACTATGGGACGAATCCCTGCCTTTCGACTTAATTGAATAGTTTGCTTAGCTTCTTTACGCAGTGGATCTTGTAGAGCCACAAACCCAATAAAAGTCATACCCTTAAGTTCTTCGCGTAAATTTAGTTTAGCGCTACTCGATACTTTTTTATAACCAAACGCTAAAAGTCTTAAACCACGGCTAGTTAATTTCTCGTATTGTTCCTGAAGATGTTTCTGGTGAGTCTTTGAAAATTTAGGTTTACGTCCATTTATTCGAACTTTCGAACACATGGCTAAAACTTTTTCCGGGGCACCTTTTACGTAAACTACATTTTGACTCTTATTTAATTTATTATGAGTCACCATGTACTTCCACGACGAGTCGAAAGGTATTTCGGCTAAACGTGGTTGAACTTTTTCTAAATCATCTCGGTCTATACCTGAACTAATCCCAGCTCTCATTAACGCTCTTTCGGTTGGGTTACCAATAACTTTAAGCTTAGACAGCTCATCGGCCGGATTTTCAACCACAGCATTATTACACAACATAGCAATTTTAAGTATCAAATCATGATCTTTCAAAACTTCTGACGATGTATATTTATGTGGACGACGTAAATTTACGTTTTCTTCGTAAGTAACTATCTTGGTCACTGCCATCCTACCTTCAGTTAAAGTGCCGGTCTTATCGGTACAAATAACACTAGTACTGCCTAAAGTCTCGGTAGCAATTAGTTTCCTAACCAAAGCTCTACGTTTTAGAATTTGCTGCATCCCAATCGACAAAATTACAGTCACCGCCACCAGCAAGCCTTCTGGAATGGCAGCTACCGCGATTGCCACTGCAGTATTAAGCATTCCTTCTCGGGCAGCTTCCCCTATGCCTAATAAAGGTCTTCCTTGTAAAACTCCAATTACGGCGATACCCAAGGACAAAGCTATGACCACCAGGGTCATGGTCCGACTAAATTTACTCAGGGCAAACTGCAAAGGTGTCTTTCTTTCTTCGGTTGTGTGAAGTAATTTAGAAATTTTACCTAGTTCTGTAGTTGAACCAGTCTCACAAACAATCGCCTGGCCACGACCAGCAGCTATTCCTGTCCCTTGGAAAACCATTCCTTTTCGGTCGCCGACGTTGGTTCCGACAGCCACATTCTTAGTAGTTTTCTTAACTAAAGAAGACTCGCCTGTTAAAGACGATTCATTAATTTCTAATTCATCTACTTTAAACAAACGTGCATCGGCCGGAACTCTATCGCCCGGCTCTAAAGTAATAACGTCACCTGGAACTAGATCTGAACTAGAAACCTTGGCCACACTTCCATTTCGCATTACCTTAGCGTGGTAATCAATCATCATTTTTATACGATTAATCGAAGCGTCGGCTTTAACCTCTTGGAAATAACCTAAAATAGTGTTTAAAACAACAGCTACTAAAATAACTAAGCCATCCATGTAATTTTGTAGCAACAAAGCCACAGCTGCTGCTCCAACCAACAAATAAACTAAGGGACTGGCTAATTGACGTAATAAAATAACTGCCCGAGACAATGGCTTGGCTCGCTGCAGTTCGTTATGACCGTATATACCTAAACGCTTCTTAGCTTCTTTGGAAGTTAATCCCTTAGCGCTTGATTTAAGTCTGGCAAATACTTGTTTGCTATTGAATGTGTGCCAATTTATTACTTTCATTCTTTGGGTTAAGTAAATAAATTATAACATAAAACTTATAGCTTAATTTAAATATTCATTTACTAAAGTAGTTATTTCTTCTTGATCCGGTAAGTCTACGGTCTTACGATAACCAACTCGATCGCGGGCATACCCCTGCATCCCAAACATCTGTCCCGGGTAAATAGTATGGTCGCCATACTTATTATTTATTACATCCAAGGCCTTGGCTAACTGCCGTTTTTGTAAACAATTATCCAGCCAAGACATTTGACCAGAAACTGGTCTTAAAGAAAAAGGTTCATGGCTAAAAATCTAATCTTTCTGTTTGGTTGAGTTGAAAAAAGTAATTTATCTACTTCTTCGAAAATAGACAACGTATCAAAAATCGGTTCGCCCAGACGAACATGTTTACGGTATCCTCCCCCATCTACAAAACCAACTATACCAGCCACGCCGGCGGATTCTAAATTCTTATCACGTAATCGACGTCCAGCTCGTTCACAAAGTTTATACATTACCCCTTTTAGGTAACCCAAATCCGTAGTTTTCTTAGGTAAACAATAAGAATGACCGATAGTTTTTGGATCTTTGGGTTTAGACACCTTATCGATAGTTCGGCCATTAAGGTTTGCCCACATAAAATACCCGGGTTTGCCCAAAGCTCGTAAAAGTTTACCTGGATCAGCTTGTTTTAAATCGAGTAAGTCGTGAATACCTAAAGCTTTATAGCGTCGCTCCATCCGATAATTAATCCCCCAAGCGTCGGTTAAAGATCTAGCTTTTAGAATACTTTCTAAGTTATCTTCATTTATAGTTAAAACTGAATCAGGCTCAGCAATATCGGAAGCAAACTTAGCCAACCAGCGCGTAGAGGCTATCCCAATTGAACTACGCATCCACTCCCCAGCCATATCTTTAATATGGTTTTGTATCTCTGCTGCTTGTTTTTCTAGCTGGTTAAAATTATTAGCCCAGCCGGTCATATCTAAAAAAGCCTCATCAATACTGTAAGGTTCGACTTGGTCGGTATACTGACCAAGAATACTAAAAATTAGAGTAGTCGTACTGCGATATTTACTAGGTTCATTCTCGATTAAATTAACGGCCGGGTAAAGTTTAACCGCGTCGGCCACGCGGCAGCCGGTTTTAATACCAACGTCTTTAGCCTCAATTGAAGAGCCGATAATACATCCGTTTTTCGATAAATAAGCACACACCCCCAAAGGCTTGTTACGCAAGAAAGGATTCGCTTGTTGCTCTACCGAAGCAAAATAAGAATTCATGTCGATGTGCAGCATCAACGGTTTAGACATAAAAAATTTAAACAAACTTAAAACGCAAAACATAAGGCCACGTGGAGCCAATGTTTTGCGCTATTTTAATTAGTATTATTACTCAGTACTATTTAAGCCTCGGTATACAGTTCTTCAATTTTCCAGCCCAAGGTTTTAGTTGAGAAAGATAGTTTAAAGAAGTTGGCGTCGTCGCTGACGCTAAAATAGTAAATCTTATCTCGGCCATCGCGGCTGCTATGTACCAGATTTAATTTATCGACTCGGTAACACTTTTGCCGCCA
>CAXGXT010000069.1:0-3698 GCA_964013765.1 uncultured bacterium
ACCTTTCACTGATAGCCTCGGTCGAACAAACGTTGGCATGGTTCGTATGCGACATGGGGCAATCGAACCAAGACTACTGGAAAGGTTGTATGGAATAGGTCAGTGGCTAACTCATTATGTCGGTCGCCGCGAATTTCTGCGGTTAACAGAATCGCGGATCGAACAATCGGTCCTGGCACTCGAGTCCAGGATGAGTGGATCAAGGCGTGGTACCTCCAGCAACATTGCTGCCGCAATGCCGCCTCTCCAAAGGATGCAGGGGGCACGACCGTTCAGTCGATGGGCAAAACATGGCCTTGACGACCTACGCCAGGCGGCCGAACTACGAAGCCGCGGACGTGGACTACTTGTCGATACAACTCTGGAGAGAGTCAAGCAGGCAGCCGGCTTAAAACTTCAGCACCTTAAACTCGAACGTTTGAGGCTGGATGTTTCGGTGGCCAGAGCGACCGGAGATTATCCAGGTTTTGATGAACTTGGAGATCGTATTGGCCAACTCCGGAGTGAATTCGGAAACGTTGACGAAAGTTTACTGGTGCATCCAGTCGGCGATGTAGTTCAGGATTACCTTGGTCATGCCGCTTCGGTGGCAAGAAACTTTACCTCTGCTCTCCACCAAAGTCAGAGCAAAGAACTGCTTAAGATCAAGCATGATCTTGGAAGCGCGGCTGCCGTTTTATAAAACGCAGCCATGATCCCGAAACAAAATACCCGCTATCACGTCTCGAGCGTAGTCGAGAGATAGCGGGCTTTTCTTTTTTATAAATTATTGTCATCTCGACCGAAATCCCGCATAGCGGGATGGAGCGGAGAGATCTTCCAGCCTGGCAAGTTGGTTAAAACTGGAAGATCCCTCGACAAGCTCGGGATGACAAAATAATAATACTTAAGCTTCGATCGAAGTTAGTGGTTTTTGCCTTCGATTACGAATTTTTGTAACCAATTTTTTACTCCTGTGCCAACGCGGTTTCCAGCGCGGTGATTCAAGTTTTAGATAAATCATGGGCACCATATACAAAGTCAGGATAGTAGCAAAGCTTAGACCAAAGGCAATCGCGGTCGACAGTCCAAACCAAAACTCATCGGCGATGGCCAAAGGAATAACTCCTATCACCGTGGTTACGGTGGTTAAAATAATCGGTTGTAATCTAGCTTCTCCAGCGTCGGACACCGCCTCACGCATTGGCATTTTACGCTTATATCTATTTTCATTAATTCTATCGATCATCACAATCGCATCGTTAACCACAATTCCGGCCAAAGATACTAAACCTAAAAAGGTCGAAAAACTAAACGGTAAACGTAAAATTAACATACCAATTACAACCCCAATCAGCATGAGCGGTAAAGTAAACAAAATTGCTAGCGGCTGCTTAAACGAATTAAACTGTAAAACCAAAATTACCAAAATTAACAAGACAGCCACGATCATAGCGTACCAAAGTTCGGTAAATGACTGCTGAATATCTTCGACTTCTCCTCCAAATTTAATTTCGTAACCAGCCGGAATGGCCTGCTCGTTAACTTTATCTTGGACCTGAGAAACTACAGTCGGCGCGGAAAAACCTTCTTCAAGGTTGGCCTGGACTGTAATAGTCCGTTCGAAATCACGATGACTAATACTGGTTAGAGCCGGTGCTAATTCAAAGTCGGCCAGCCTAGATAATTTAATCGCCTGACCTTGACGATTTACAATTGAAATATTTTGTACGTCCTGGACTGTAGCCACGTCGCTTCGTTCGAACTCAACCACCACGTCTACGTCTTCGCCATCGACCGAAACTTCGGTAGCGGTCACTCCAAACAAGGCTGTTCGTAAAGTCCCGGCTACTTCACCCACCCCTAGACCTGAACGAGCTAACGCATCTAGATTTAGCCTAAAAGTAAAATCGGCCGGGGCGAGTTCGCGACTATCTTCAATCTCTATAACCCCATCGGTTTCCTCGAGGGCCTTTACCACGCGCGCAGTTAAATCGGCCAATACTATTTGCTCGTCGCCCAACACGCGAACTTCGATCGGAGCACCGGTCGGCGGTCCGGAAGTAAGTTCGCGGACGGTAATTTTCCCAACCTGGATGTCTGCTAATTGCTCGCGCAACTCTTCGGCAATGACATAACTTTTTACCTTACGATCCTTAAAGTCTACGTAGTTTACGTTAATGCTAGCCACATGCTCGGAAGCACTTCCTGTTGAACCAAAGTCAAAACCAGCGGCAGACAAACCAACGTTGCTGACAAAATTTTCTACGTCCGGCCTGGCCACCAAAATATCTTCGATCTGACGAACAACCTTGTCGGTGGCGGCCAGCTCGGTTCCAGCCGGTAATTCTAAATCAATCACTCCGAAATCTACATCTACTTCGGGAAACAGTTCAACTTTAATAACCGGAGAAATAATTAATCCGAAAGCCAAGATAAAAGACCCAGCTAAAGCAAAAGCAAAACGTTTTTTCTTTTTTCGACTGGCCAAAAAACTTCTAATCGAAGAATGATATTTCTTACGCAACCGATTGGTCACATGTTTTTCTAGGGCACTTTCTTTGCGATGAGCCTTAACCTGTGTTTGCTGTCCTTGATCTTGAGTAGCTTGACCATTTCCTTGGCTCTTCCTAAACACAACCGACGACACAGCCGGAACGATGATTAACGAAACCAAGAGTGAGGCACCCAGAGTGATAGAAATAGTTATCGGTAAAACTCGTAAATACTCCCCTAAAATTCCCGAGACTAACAGCATTGGCACAAAGGCCGAGACAGTAGTTAAAACTCCCGATATCAAAGGCTTTTTAAAAGTGGCTACCGACAGCAAAGAAGCGCGCGCGGAATCATACCCACGCCGCATATTATCAAAGATTCCTTCCATAATCACGATGAAAGTATCAACCAAAAGCCCTAAAGCCAACACCAAACTAAATAAAGTCAAACTATTAATTGTGTACCCACCAACCTTGAGGATAAAAAAAGTAATAAAGAATACTACCGGCACGGCCAAAATCGCGATAAAGGCTTCACCCAAACTTAAGGCCAGCAACAAAATGAAGAAAATCAAAGCGATTGTGGTCAAACCACTGGTACCTAATGTTTTTAAATCTTTCCTAATAAATACCGAGAAGTCACTAGTCACTTCCACGGTCACGCCAGCCGGGATTGCACCGCTAACTTGTAATTCTTTGGTCAACGCCTTGGCCTGGTCGACAATTTTAATAATATTTCCGCCAGTTTTTTTGAATACTGCTAAAGATACAGTTGTTTGCGATTGACCACCCGCCACAGAAATTCGCGACAAAGTATTGGCCTCGTCTAAAACGTCTCCAACTTCGGCTACGTCGGCGACCGTAATTGGTCGAGAACCATTTTGTCCGACCACCACTCGGGCCACGTCTTCGGCGGTTTTAAATCTGGCAACCGTCCGTAAATTATAATTTTTACCATCAACAGTTAAATCGCCAAGTGGAAAATCGGCATTGGCATCGGCCAAGGCGGCTACCACACTATTTATACTTATTCCAACTCGATCCAAAGCACCACGGTTTATGGTTACCAAAAACTGACGTTCACGCACACCCGTTAGCTGAACTTGAGATACCCCAGAAATAGATTCCAGCTCATCTTGTAGCATCTCACCCAAAAGTTTAAGTTGGCGGTCAGTTAAGTCACCAGCCAAACTAAAGTTAACTATGGCAAAGTTATCGGCTCGA
>CAXGXT010000070.1:0-3676 GCA_964013765.1 uncultured bacterium
GAACCAACTTAAATTCAGGGATTCTTTTGGTAGATATCCCTAAACGATTCTTTACTGATTGTATGGACAGTCAAGTTGCCGAGGTGAGTATCTGGCATGAGATAGGCATGGCCTACTTGAAAAGGAATCAATAACGGTTCAACGATGAAGTATTTTTCTTTGGTGGTGTACTCACCGTTTTCTTCATCGAATATTTGATTCAAACCTACAGCCATATAACTGTTTTGCCATTTGTATTTATTCATTACAGAAATGACTATCCAGTTACTGTCTGAATAATTATAGGAGTTATCCTTAAGCCAATTAATCGCCTCTGTGTTTTGCTGTCGAAGTTTTTCGTTTGCTTTACTTTTGACAGCAAATTTAAAGATGTCGGCAGTTTTTAGGTCACCAGTGACAATTTTTGTCGTTCTGTCGAGCGTTGGTCTCAGGAGAACAACAATGTCTCCAGGGGTTACCAGGGCATGGTGATGGTCTGGTTCAAACCTTACAGTATCCCTGTAATACTTTGGTTTTCCATTAGCATGATACTCTCCAGAGAAAGACAAAGCATCATAGCAACCATTATGGTCCGGCGACATCCGCCAAATTAAAATCGGAAATCTCCCGGTTTCACGGTCGGGAGCTCCCAGATGTTTTTCTTCGGCCAACATCTTTACGCCGGCTTGCCATTCTTTGGGCGTTAATCCGGACTGTGATTCTGTATCTGCTCCCAGCGACCCCATCGATATGGTGAGAATTACAAGTAGAGTTTGCATTATGCAACCTTTCCTTATTGTAAGAGAACATTTTTGTTTAAGTCTACTAATATTTAGATCCGAAATATAAGTTCTGTCAAGCATTGAATAATTGAAAAAAAGCGCTAATTAAGCTACACTACTCTTGTTCTACAAATATATGAATAATAAATTTTTCCTCACAACATCAATTCCTTATGTAAATGCCGACCCACACATCGGCATGGCTTTAGAGTTGGTCCAGGCCGACGTGATTGCCCGTCATCATCGTGAGCAAGGTGACGATACTTATTATTTAAATGGTACCGACGAAAATAGTTTAAAAAACGTTTTGGCAGCCAAAGAGGCCGGCCAAGAAGTATCTATGTTTGTTGATAAAAAAGTGGCTACGTTTAAGAACTTAAATACGGCCTTAAAGATTTCTAATGATGCTTTTATTCGGACTACTGAAAAAAGACATTTTGATGGTGCTCAAAAACTATGGTCGGCTTGCAAACCAGAAGACATTTACAAAAAATCTTACGAAGGCCTTTATTGCGTTGGGTGTGAAGCTTTTTATACTGAAGATGAGTTAGTGGACGGTAAATGTTCCGAACATAATCAACCTTTAGAAAAAGTACAGGAGGAAAATTACTTTTTTAAACTTTCTAATTACCAAAAGGAATTAGAACAGCTTATCGAAAGCGATACTTATAAAGTACTGCCCGAGACTCGTAAGAACGAAGTATTAAGTTTTATAAAATCGGGCTTACAAGATTTTTCAATTTCTCGTAGTAAGGAACGAGCGCATGGCTGGGGAGTGCCTGTGCCAGGTGACGATAGCCAAGTAATGTATGTATGGTTCGACGCCTTATCAAATTATTTTACTGCTCTTGATTATGCTACTGACGGTGAGTTATACAAAAAATATTGGCCAGCCGATTTACACTACATTGGTAAGGGGATAATTCGTTTTCATGCCGTATATTGGCCAGCTATGCTTTTGTCGGCCGGGATTAAATTACCGAAGAGTCTTTTTGTGCACGGCTATTTAACTAAAGACGGAAAAAAGATTAGTAAAAGTACTGGTAACGTGGTCGATCCATTTGAATTAGTTGAAAAGTATGGCGTGGACGCAACTCGGTATTATTTATTGCGTTATGTTCATCCTGTCCAGGATTCAGATTTTACTTTTGAAAATTTTGAAAAAAATTACACGGCCGATCTTGTTAATGGCCTAGGAAATCTTTGTGCGCGCGTGGCCGGGCTGGTCGAACAGAATAATGTTGAATTAGAAACTAGTTCAAAGCCTGTTGATAAAAACTTGAATGCAAAAGTAGATACAGCTGTCGACAATTTTCAGTTCGATACAGCCCTAAAATTAATTTGGGCCAAGATTAGTGAAGTGGATAGCTATATTGACCAGCACCAGCCGTGGGCTTTAGCTAAAGACGGGAAAAAGGACGAATTAAAAGAGGTTTTGCAGTTTGCCCGCGATCGGATTATTGAAGTAGCAGAGGTTTTGGCCATATTTTTACCTGGCAAAGCCGAGCGGATTACAAGTCAGTTCAGTTCTGCTACAATAAAGAAAGATAAGCCATTATTTCCTAGATTAACCAAATAATTAATTGTCGTTCTGAGGCGAGTTTACGAGCCGAAGAATCTCACACCTTTGAATTTTGCAAAGGCATGGGATCCTTCGACTCCGCTCAGGATGACACTGCGTGTCATGTTTTTCACTATCTTCGACTTAGTACTTCTACTGATACTTTTCCTGTTTGTTTCTTTCGGGTTTTGGTTTGGGTTAGTACATACTATAGGGGCACTAGCCGGAGTCTTTGTTGGAGCCTGGGTGGCGGGGGCTTATTTCCAACCTTTTGCTGAATGGCTGGCACCATTTTTATTGGGCAGTAATGCCTCAGCTTCGGTTATTGCTTTCGGTATTATCTTTTTCGCAGTCAACAGGTTAGTTGGCTTTCTGTTTTATTTAATCGATAAAGTTTTCAAAGTTGTTACTATTATTCCTTTTTTGAAAACTATAAACCGAATGGCCGGAGCTTTGTTTGGTCTAGTGGAAGGAGTTTTGTTGGTTGGTACTTTACTTTACGTGGCTGCCAGGTATCCAGTTTCAGCTTGGTTTAATGGAGTGCTGGCTGGTTCAAATTTAGCTGAGTTTTTAATAGCTGCGTCTAGCGTTGTGGTTCCACTTCTTCCCGAAATATTAAGAACCTTGCAATCTATTATATAAAATTATTGATGCTAATTGATACACACGCGCATTTAAATTTTAATGCTTATGACGACGACCGGGAGGCCGTCGTTTCGCGCACTAAAGAAGCCAAGATGGCGGTGATTAATGTTGGTACACAACCACCGACTAGTAAGATGGCAATTGAGTTGGCCGAGCAAAATGAAAACTTTTACGCCACGGTTGGCAATCATCCAGTCCACATCTTACCTGGCGGGGCTAAAGACGATGGCCTGGCCGACACAAGAGATGTGGCTGGCGTTGATCCTACTGAATTATTTTCACAAATTGAAAAACTTTTACCTCACAAAAAAGTAGTCGCTATTGGTGAAGTTGGTTTAGATTATTTTCGTTTAAAAAATAATATAGACGAAACCAAGGCCTTGCAGGTTGAACATTTTAAAAAATTTATTAAATTAGCCAATAAGCATCATCTCCCGTTAGCTTTACATTGTCGGCCAAGTCCAGACACGACCGATGCGTATAATGACATTTTAAAAGTTATGAATGAAATCAAACCCGAGCACGGAGGTGTGATTCATTGCTTTACCGGTACTGCTGAAGTAGCACAAAAATATGTAGCAGCCGGGTACCATGTTGGGTTTACCGGCATTGTTACTTTTGGCAAAAAAGCTCAAAATGTTATTGATGCAGTAAAAGAAGTACCAATTGATAAATTGTTAATTGAAACGGATTGTCCATTTTTAACTCC
>CAXGXT010000071.1:0-3656 GCA_964013765.1 uncultured bacterium
CGAGTTGTCTACTGCCTTACTTTTTTTGGCTTTATTTGCCAAGTTTGGTTTAACTATCCAGTTTGGCTTTTTGCTGGTATTAACCAGCTTTTTAATTTTAATTTTCGTATACGACTTACGTTGGTCTTTAATCCCGGACCGGTTTTCAGTTCCGGCTATTTTTGTTGCTCTAGCTTACCAGGCTAGTCTAAGTATACCCTACCAGCAGATAATTTTAGCCGGAGCTATCGGTGGCGGGTTTTTTTTAGCCCAATATATTTTATCGCGCCGGCGTTGGATCGGCAGCGGTGATATTCGTTTGGGTTTACTGATGGGCATCATTTTAGGCTGGCAGATGTTGCTAGTGGCTTTGTTTATAGCTTATCTGGCAGGAGCTTTAATTGGTCTAATAATGATGGCGGCTAAAAGAAAGAAATTAAAAAGCGAAATACCTTTTGGAACTTTTTTGACTGCCGCTACTTTCGTATCTCTTCTTTGGGGGCAAGGTATTCTGGATTGGTATTTAAATTTTTTAAATTTTTAAAACATTAATTAATGCGATCCCTACTTCCTACTTCCTACTTCCTAAAACCTAGAAAGGGTTTTACTTTTTTTGAATTAATGGTTGTGATCGGCATAGTGGTTGTAATATCAGCAGTTGCGGTAACTAATTTTAGAGGTGGAGGAAATGTTAATTTACTACAAAGCCGGGTTAAACAGTTAGCCTCAGATATACGGCTAATGCAATCAAAAAGTTTGGGTGGTGAAGTGTTATCTGACGGTACGTTTCCGGCTGGTGGGTATGGAGTGGCACTTGTGAGAAAGAATGGAACAAATCCAGCATTCAATGCATACTACCTTTATGTTGACAGAGATGCGTCTGGAAGGTGCGAAACCTGTGCTGCTGCTGCCTGCCAAGCATGTAGGGACGGAGACTCTTCGTCATGTGCGACGAATGCCTGCGAGCTTTTACTCAATGGTAAAAACTCTTTTCCGAACGGGACATTATCTTTAACAGCTAATTATGTTAGTCCGGACCCTCGAGAGCCGGCTCTTTTTGGCACTAGCGCCAATTGTACTTCGCCTGAGTCTGGATGGCACTCAACAGGCAGGGGAGTATTTATAACCTTTGTACCAGACGGCAGTGTTGTAGTCGATGGAGTTTCAGACATATGCGTAGATGACGAAGAAGTTCAGCTGGCTGGTGTTAGAATTGATGATGAAAATAGTACGCGTAAGGGTTATGTTTACGTGTCAAAACAGACAGGGGTAATAAATGAAAGTACTAATTATTAGAATGAAAACTCAAAAGTTATTAAAAAACCATAAAGGCGCTACCTTGATTGAACTAATGATTGCGGTTGGTATTTTAGCCGCTGCCCTGGTTAGTATTATGGGTTTGGTATTATCCAATTTAAAAGCCCAAACTGTAACTGAAGAACAACTTATAGCTGCAAACTTGGCCCGAGAGGGAATTGAAGTAATTCGTCAGCAGCGTGATAGTAATTGGTTGGCGGGCGCGGCGTGGGACGCTGGGTTAAATACCAGTGTCAATGCGCGCGTGGCTCTGTCCACCCCTTACCCAGCCTGGACCATTAATTTCGATCCAGCAGACACCAAGCTTTATCGGACTGCAAATTTGTATACTCATGATTCGTCGGGGGCTACTACTCAATATTCTCGGGCCATTAAATTAGAAAGTGTTTGCCGTGATGATGGTGTTGATGACGATGATGGTGTTGATGACACTGAAGAATCAACTACTTGCTCTGCAGGTGATAAGGTTGGGATTGAAGTTCATTCAAATGTTAGCTGGTCGGATACCGAAAATTTTGTTTTAAAAGATAGATTATATAATTGGAGATAATGAAAAACCTAAAACCTATAACCTATAACCTAAAACCTAGCAGGGGTTTTACTTTTATCGAGCTTATTATAGTTTTAAGTTTATTCTCAATAGTAGTACTGGCGGTATCGGGCGTATTTTTAACTTACTCTCGTACCCAGCGAAGATTAAATAGCGGTGAGCAAATCATTTCTACTATTAGGGTTGCTAACGAAACCATTGCTCGAGACATTAGGACAGCTCAGATTGATTACCCTAATCAAGCTGGTGCGGACGAACTGCACTTACTGGATATTTCCGGAGCAGCTCCGGTTACAATTATTTATCAGCCCGGGAGTAATCCAAATTGTCTCGAGCGAGTAGTCGGGGGAGTAGTTGCTCCGTTATTGGATTGCGGGAGCTTAAGTGTTTTGGATGCTAATTTTTATGTAGCTCCGTCTACTGATCCGTTTGCGGTCGGCGGTCCTGACGAGCAGCCTCATGTTACTTACAATCTAGTATTTCAAAACTTAATCGGTTCTGGTCTAGAACAAAAGACTGTTTATTTACAAAATACAGTTTCTTCACGAATTTACTTAAGATGAGTAAAGGTATCAAAAAACATCCCGCTGGTTCGGTTTTAATGATTTCCCTTTTAATTATGGGCGCTATTTTAGCAGGCGTAACTGCATTTGCAGGTGTGTCTATCAATCAGGTTCGACAAGCAAGGTTATTAACTAATTCAGTGCAAGCATACTATGCAGCCGAAAGCGGCGCCGAGCAAGCATTGTATACCTTGCGGATTGACCAAGAAGATCCTGATTGCGCTGATCTGTGTGATGATTTAAGTGGGGGTAATAATGGTGAGTGGGAAGTTGCAGCCGTAGCGGCCGATATTGTCGAGCTAGAAAGCTTGTCTCAAAACGAAAGCTTAACAGTAGGTTTTTTGGCTCCTTACGATACCAATTTAGATAGTGGCGTAAGTAATTTTCAGATTGGGTGGAGTAATGATACGGCTTGGGTTGAAGTATCAATATTTGATGCTGGTAGCCTAAGTATTGAACCGGTCCATAAATTTCTATACAGTTTACCGGTTGGAGGAGATCCAGTACAGGTAGCCTCGCCAGCTACTGGGGAGACTATAACTGTGAGGGCAGTTTACGATGATGTAGATGACTTAACCATTCAGGGTTGTGCTGGCGGATCTTGTGATACGAATCTTCCATCTCCAATTCCTGGCCGCCTTACTTTAACAAGTACGGGGTCATTCAATAATTCGAAACAGGGTGTAGAAGTGGTGGTTGGGGCTAGTCCGGTATTGTCCAGTATTTTTGATTATGTGCTATTCTCAGAAACTGAGATTACAAAGTAATTTGTTTAATGACTGATCAATTAAAGACATCCGAAGCTAAGACTAGAATTGATAAGCTCATCAAACAAATTGATGAGCTACGTTATCGTTATCATGTGCTCGACGATCCGACAGTAACCGACGCAGTTTATGATTCCCTGCAAAAAGAATTAGAAAGTCTAGAAAATCAGTTTCCTCAATTTCGGTATGACTATTCACCGTTGCGGAAGATAGGCGGGCAACCTTTACAAAAGTTTACGAAAATTGACCATGCCGTGCGACAATGGTCTTTTAACGATGCATTCGATCGGGAAGAAATTGAAGCTTTTGATACTAGGGTCAAAAAATTACTAAATCAAGAAAATTCACCAGCTTACGCTTGCGAGTTAAAAATTGATGGCCTGCATATTGTTTTAACTTACAAAAAAGGCATCTTACAGTCGGCTGCCACGCGTGGTGACGGAAAAGTAGGGGAAGACGTAACCGAGAATGTGAAACGCA
>CAXGXT010000072.1:0-3632 GCA_964013765.1 uncultured bacterium
CCCTTTATTTAAATTATTAACATTATCCCCAGTTTGCACAGATTTAAAGTTAATCTTTAGATTAACTTTATTATAGCCTTTGTCAGAAGTTCGTCAACACTTATTAGTCCTCATCCTCTATTTTGTCCACATTTTTCCCCACAAGCTTGGGGTTAGGGCTATAAAGGGTGTTTTTAATTTTCCACTTATCCACATATTGGCCAATGCCCTTTCCTTCTAGCTTGTTACTTAACTTTATGCGACTCTGGGACCACTTTAGAAGGCTCTCAAAATTGATCCTATACCTACCTCTTACTACCACATACCGTAGTTCATCATTTGCTAATGCCCTACGTATAGTTTTTGTATCAATACCAAAAAGACGGGCAGCTTCTGATACCGATACTCTTATAATTTGTTTAGGTTGGTTTTCAGGCATTTATGTCCACGCTAGTGTAGACAAAAGTATACTTTTAGTATAATATTGATTGACTACATATACAAGGAGTCAGCAACATTTTGTAGTATTTGTGAATTAAAACAAATAAAAATAAAATACTTAAAAAATAGCTAATCTAAGAGAAAAATTGACATATAATCCGAAAATAACTATAGTTCGGAGTACTTTGTAACAAATAAGAGTCACATACGTCTCAAATAATGAAGTCTCCAAAACTGCCAGATAAGTTCCTCCTGGTACGCCTTAAGTCTAATGATCCAGAAGCATTTGCACAGGTGTACGATATTTATGCAGAGCGGATTTACCGCTTTGTTTACTTTAAAACTAGTAGTCATGAACAGGCCGAGGACTTAGCAGCTGACGTTTTTTTGAGGGCTTGGCAGTATATTACAAGTGGTCACGAGGTTGAAAATCTGAACGCGTTGCTATACAAAACAGCCCGGAATTTGGTCATAGATCATTACCGTCGTCGTTCTAATACCGATGTATCTATCGATCGGGAAGATGTAATGGAATTATCTGACCATAGACAAACAGAATTGTTGTCTAAGATCCATATCGATAGTGAAATGGAGCGCGTCCAAACCATTCTTCACAAGTTAAAGACTGAGTATCGTGAAGTGATTATTCTCAGGTATTTGGATGAGTTATCTATAAGTGAAATCGCTGATATTCTGGAAAGAACTAAGGGTTCCGTTCGAGTATTGATTCATAGAGCCCTAAAAGTTGTTCGTAGCCTGCTTAATGAATCTGAAAAGAAAGAAAAGTA
The DNA here is from genome assembly GCA_964013765.1 of uncultured bacterium. Lineage (GTDB taxonomy): Bacteria > Patescibacteriota > Patescibacteriia > Buchananbacterales > CAXGXT01 > CAXGXT01. The sequence goes on from CAXGXT010000072.1 coordinate 1,209, forward strand.
ATAATATTATTTAAAAGTTTTAATACTATTCCAGTTTCAAATTAGATGGATAACAGCGATTTAATTCGGCAAATAAAAAAATTAAACAATGTACAGCCCCGATCGGAGTGGAAGACTTCGACGCGGGCTTTTTTGCTATCTGAAATTAATAGATCGACCGAACCGCAGCTGGCTCAACCAAGTTCTTGGTTTGGGTGGACTGCTCGTTATGTTAATTTTGGACAGCAGTTTGTCCGTCAGCAGTTTTCGGGATCAGCCTTAGTTGTATTGTTGGTGTTAGGTGCTTTCTTGGGTGGGACTTTCGCAGTCAACGCTTCGTTTTATAGTTTGCCGGGTAGTAATTTGTACCCGGTTAAATTGACTCTCGAAAAATCCCAGGTTGCTTTGGTACCGGGCGAGACGCGCAAGGCTCAGTTGCAAATCGAATATGCCAAGAAACGCGCCGCCGAGTTTGATGCTTTAGTTTTGGCAAATGGAGATTCAATTGCCAAGGCCGGACAGATCGATGATTTGATCGGTAATTTAACTGACAATTTAAATTCAGTTCAAGATCATTTAGCTGCTCTGGAAAATAGTGAAAGTCCAATTGGTAAATTAGCTCGCAACGTTGATCATAGTTCTACTCAGTTAGCCAAGAGCTTAAGCTCCATTAAAGATGCGTTATCTGAAGATGTTCGAGCTCAGGTAGGGGAGTCGGTTGATTTGGCGGTTGGTAAAGCAAATAGTACAAGTCTATCGGCTTTGTCGGCAGTAGTGGCTAGGCTGGAAGAGGGTGACCAAGATTTAGATGAGCAGATTGTTATAGCTATGGTCAGTAATAAGATCGATGAAATTGAGAAGAGAGTAGCAGACAATGCCGCTGATTCCGAGGAGGGAGAAGGGGAGATAGACGAGTCTACTAGTGAGGCTTTGGCCGGTTTGGTTGCAGCCCGAGAATTGTTAGAAGAAAACTTAGTTGAAGCTGTAGATCAGATTGCAGAAAGCGCAGTTTTATTAGGAGAAATTGAAGAGCCAGTGGATGAGGTTGTCGAAGAAAATGAAGACGATGAAGTTGTTGATGAGCCAGAAGAAGTTGATTCCGATTCAAGTTCTGATTCGTTTACGGTTGATGATGATACTAATGATCCAGTATCCACAACTACTGAGCAAATTTTAGGAAGCGGCGAAGTGGATCCAGATCAATTTCCTGCAACGACCGGGCAATTTATAAATTAAAAACTGTAGCCTAAACGGTTTTCGGTGATTGTGTTTGAGCATTTTGTTCATCCATAACCACTGGTAACTTATTAAGAGCTACCAGACCAATAGCACATTGTAATACAGGTAACATTGAGCCCATAGCTGGCGACGAATTCTTGGTAAAGGTCGATTTCTTTTTTAAGAAGACCTAGAAGTCGTTTGCTTATTAAAAAAGTTTGGATCACTCAATTTATCTGAGACTATGAGCTATCTAAAATGAAACATAATTCATGCACAGTTTACTTAAGAAAGGAAAACGTGTTCTAACCTCTACAGTTGTCTTGACCACTATGGTATGGGCAGTTGGTGTGTTCGGCATTAGTTTGTCAGCCACTGCTGCAGTATCTGGTGATCTTATTAAGATTACTTGTACTGGTAGCAATGCTTCAGTTTGTGACGCGGTATATTACCTCGGCTCAGACAGCAAGCGTTACGTTTTTCCTAATGAAAAATCATTCCTAACATGGTACAGTGATTTCTCCTCAGTGCAGGGCGTTTCTCAAGAAGAAATGCAAACCTACACTATTGGTGGAAACGTTACTTACCGACCAGGTGTGAAAATGGTGAAAATCACCACAGATCCCAAAGTTTATGCTGTAGCTGCTAACGGTACCCTTCGCCACGTGGCATCGGAAGCAGTCGCTGTAGCCCTATATGGGTCAAACTGGAACCAAATGATTGACGACGTTGCTGACTCCTTCTTTGTCAACTACACAGTTGGTTCCGCTATCAGCGCAGCTTCTGATTTTGACAAGGCTGCCGAAACTTCATCGGCTACCAGCATTAACGTAGATAAGGGTCTAGGTGTTGTTTCCGGAACTGGTTTAACAGTTGCTTTAGCATCTGATACTCCAGCTACCGGGATCGTTGTGGGTAATGTAATTCGAGTTCCGTTTACCAAAGTTAACTTCACTGCTTCTAGTGATGGTGACGTAACCATTGACTCAATGGTTGTTAAACGAACTGGAACAGCTGCCCAAGACGGAGCTTTTGCTACTATTGCATTTATTAACGCAGGAACTAATGAGCAAATTGGTTTGAACAAAAACCTAAACTCAGTACACACTGCTACTTTAAATGACGATATTGTGGTTAAAGCCGGTACTACCTTGAGCGTAATGCTATCCGGTAATATGGCTAGCAGTCTAAGTAGTTATGCAGGAGAAATTCCTAGCTTATCTCTGG
>CAXGXT010000073.1:0-3466 GCA_964013765.1 uncultured bacterium
GAACGATTTATGCAAAAAAGAAAATTATCAAGTCAAAACTAAAACTATTCTTTTCTACTTTACCCTCAAGCCCAGGCGCTTTAGTCCAAAAATCAATTTTTATCCTTTCATGTGGTTCCAAGCTAATAAGCATCTTGTTTGGTCCGCCCTGTCCTGGTGGGCACAAACATGGCATCTTTTGCCTAAAAGTAATTTCAATTTCTTTTCTAGCCTTGCCAAGACTCTTGCCCCCATCCATAACTATCGGTACATTTCGAAATTTTTTATGATCCAAAAATCCTACCACCCGAAAGTATGTTTCAACCTGAGACCGAGAAGAAACGCCTTTAACCTTACGATAACCTCTATATTGCCCGCGGAAACTTAAATTTTTAACATCACTTGCCGTCGGCGTCTTAAGACGTGACAATAAAGCTGCTCGAGCCGCTCGTAAATCGTTAGCTCGAAAACTAGCCGGCTTATCCATAAATAATAAGGCCAAAAGCTGCAAGAAATGATTCTGCCCAACGTCGCGCAACGCGCCGACGCTTTCATAAAATGGCCCCCGGCCATCGGCATTTAATTTTTCATGGAGACGAATGTCTACCCTCTCAATATACTCACCCGTTAAGCTGGGGTTAAATACGCTATTAGCAAACTTAAACTCCAATATGTTTTGCACCATTTCCTTGGCCAAATAGTGATCAACTCGATAAACTTGTTCTTCGAGAAACAATCGACCTAAAGTTTTGTCTAATTCCTTGGCTGTTTTAGCGTCATCACCAAAAGGTTTTTCCACAATCACGCGCGTCCAACCTTCTTCTTCACTACATGGTTCGGTTAATTTGGAAGCATCCAGTTGCTTAAAAATGTCTCCGTACAGCTGAGGAGGTACCGAAATATAAAACAACTTATTACTACAAGTCTTCCATTCATCATCAATAAAACCTAAACGTTTGGCTAATTCACGATACGAGGTAATTTTAGTTAAATCACCACGGTGATAAGTAAAAGATTTTACAAATTTAGCTTCTGGCTTGTCGCCATGCTTTTTTAATACTTTGGCCACATAACTTTGAAACTGAGTATCGGTCAAGGGTCGACGAGCAAAACCGACTATTTGAAACAGCTTTGGTAACTTCTTTTTCCGATACAAATGATGTAGCGCCGGAATTATTTTCTTGGCCATTAAATCGCCGGTGGCTCCCAACGCCACGAGCACTGTTGGTGATTTTTTACTATTTGTACTCATTATCAAATTATCAATACTAAAAAATAAATTCCAAGCCCCAAACTATCAAACAAAATTCAAACACGGCAAACCTCAAACAGCAAGCGTTTGGAGATTGCAATTTGATACTTGAGGTTTGTTTGATAGTTTGGAATTTGAATTTTGATATGTTTCTCAATCACGCTTTGTATGTATCTAGGTTAGTGTTTTCTGATACCCTTCCCAATCCTCTAAGAATTTTTTTAACCCTTTATCTGTCAGAGGATGATTAAAGAGTTGTTGAAAAATTTTAAACGGTACGGTCGCAATATCCGCCCCCACAATGGCCGACTCAATCACATCTCGGTCCGAACGAATACTGGCTGCTAAGATCTCAGCCTTAAAATCGTAATTATCGAAGATTGTCCGCATCTCTCTAAGAATTGCCATAGCATCCGCGTTGATGTCGTTTAACCTTCCTAAAAAGGGACTAACGTAAGTCGCGCCGGCCTTGGCTGCCAACATAGCTTGAGCTGCTGAAAAAACCAGCGTCACGTTTGTCCGAATATTAAGCTTACTTAACTGCGTAACTGCTTCAAGACCAGTAGGAATACAAGGAATTTTTACCACAACTTTTTTATGTAACTTAGCCAACTTCTTACCCTCAGCCACCATCTCGTCGGTCGTCACAGTTATTACTTCAGCACTCACGGTGCAGTCACTGCCTGAAGGACAATACTTATCCAAAAGATTACCTATTTTTTTAATCACATCATGAAATTTTAAACCTTCCTTAGCAATTAAAGATGGGTTTGTAGTTACGCCGTCGAGCACTCCTGTTCTTAAAGATTGTTCTACCTCATCGGGTGAACCTGAATCTAAAAATATTTTCATATCTGTTTCCTATTTAATTAATTTAGCTTTGCGTGCTGAATATTTTTTGAATTTTTTTTGTATTTCACTTTTTGTTTGCAACCCTGCCTGAGCCCCAATTAGCTCTAAAACTCCACCAGAATTAATAGTCCCCCACAACATAGCTTCTGGCAAAGGTCTTCCATACTGTAAGGCCCCGATTAATCCACTGGCAAATGCATCACCCGCACCTGTTCGCTCAACTACTTTGGCTGGAGTTAAGCCCTGAAAATATGTATCTTTGCCATCATACGCATATGCTCCTTTAGGGCCTTCGGTAATCATAACTAATTTTGGTCCAAGCTTGGCTACCTTTTTTAACAAAGCTTTAATGTCCGAGGTTTTACCGACCAAACGCTGGGCTTCGTGACGATTTACAAACAAGACTTCAGTTTGTTTAAATATTGGTCCCAGTACTTTTACACCTTCTTTTAGCTGATGGCTACCAGGATTAAAAGCTAATTTAGCTTTTGTTTTTTTAATATGATTTACTAGCTGTGGGTATAAAGACCCATGTTCGGCTGCGACTGAACTAAAATAAACCCATTTAGACTTTCCTAGCTTTGGCAATTTGTATGTCCGCGGCTGGTGAAAAACTAGAATAGTCCGCTCGGCTTGATAATTTAACACGGCCGAAAAATTGGTACCGTGTTTTTTATCGGTCACAATAAACTTACTATCCACCTTTTCTTTTTTAAAATTGCGTTTAGTCGCCTTACCTGAATCATCATTACCCACAATGGTATAGATAGCCGACTTTAATCCCATACGCGCGGCACCGATAGCATGGTTGGCGGCATTACCAACCCCGTATACGTGTCGCACACCCTTAACCGGAACCTTGTCAGCATAATTAAAACAAAGTTGGCAAGCCTTCTTATCTATATTACAAACGACGCTGGCTGCGTCGATATCTAAAAATACATCTAAAGTTGAATCTCCGATGGCGATAGTGTTGAACATATTCAAAATTATGAAGTATGAAGAATGGGGCATGAATTATGGGGCCATACTTCATGATTCATACTTCATTTCTTTATTTTAATAATGACTTCCTTTTTTTTACTTTCCTAACCGCCCCCACCACGTCATCCACGCCCATCCCATACTTATCCATTAGCTCTTGTGGCTTACCGGATTCACCAAATGAATCAATAACACCTACAAATTCAATTGGTACCGGTGAATTCTGAGCCAGTGTTTCGGCCACTGCCCCACCTAAACCACCAGCAATTTGATGTTCTTCTACGGTAACTACACAACCTGTTTTCTTGGCCGAAGAAGTAATTGTTTTTACGTCGAGCGGTTTAATTGATACTGAATTAATCACTTCAACTTCTATATTTTCTTTAGCCAAACGTTCAG
>CAXGXT010000074.1:0-3449 GCA_964013765.1 uncultured bacterium
TTTGCCAGGCTTTTTTTTGGAATCGGCTAAAAAATATCCAGTTAATTTAAGCGCTGTATCGGCCAGCATTCCCAAATGACTAGAACCTTTTTCTAATTTGTCTTTTACTAAATCGAGAATCTTATCAACTGTTTCCATCTTTTCTCGAATACCCAGAACCATGCGATTGGCGTTGCGCATTATCTGGATCATGTAATACAACATCCACGAGAAAAACAAAGTTATCCAGAGGACGCTAAAAGCGATAACTAAGAGGAGGACGTCTTTTGAGGTTTCAAACATGTATTTATTTTAACATATTTTTTTTAGAATGTCGTCTAGCGCAACTTGGCTCCCAGCTTCTCTTCTAACTTTAGAACAAAACGATCGTAAATCTTATCCACTTCGTTAATAGTCAGCGTACGATCGGGCGCGCGGAAAAATAATCTAATCGCCAAGCTCTTTTTACCCGCCCCGACCGAAGCGTCCGAGAAGGTACTTAGATACTCTACGCGATCTATTAGGGCATGATGTCGGAGTGCCAAATTTTCTACTTGAATCCAAGGTAAATCATCTTCGATAACCAAAGCAATATCCCTAGTAACTTCTGGGTAAGCTGGTAAAGGAGTAAATTTAGTTAAAGTTTTTGGCGCCTTAGCTAATTTTTGAACATCCATTGTTATTAACCCAACTTGCTGCTTGATACCAAAGTTTTCTTTTAGCCCACCGTCTACGATACCAAAACGACAAATAATTTCGGCTTTTTTCCCTTTGCCTATTTCAACAGCCAAGGATAATTTTGAATGCCAATTCTGGTCATCGTTTAATACAAACTGATAATTACTAACCCGCATTTGGGTTAATAAATGTTCGACTATACCTCGTACTTCTTGCCAACATTCTCTTTCGGTGCCAAGGACAGCCGCCACCAAACGTGATTCTTCTTTTGGTAACTTGGCCTCACCCTGAGCAAGGTAAACGTTACTTAATTCAAAAATATGTTGCTGCCGAAAAGTTTTTTCGTTAACCGCCAAAGTAGCCAACATTTGCGGAAGCAAATCTGTTCTCATATAAACCAAGTCTTCGTTTAATGGATTGGCCAACTTTATATGATCTTTAATATTTAGTTTCATTTTCTTTATCAATCCTGCCGACTGCATCGAATAATGAAAAACTTCTGTAAACCCAATCCCGGACAGCATATCTTTAATACTATCTTCTACAGCCAACAATGGATCTGGGGTAGAAACTTTAATTTGTCCTGACGGCAAGGTAGCCGGCACATTGTGGTAACCGTATATTCGCGCTACCTCCTCAATTAAATCTTCGGCAATACTTATATCACGACTACGCCACCATGGCACCAATACACTCATACTATTAGTCCCGGTCACTTTAAAACCAAGTTCACTCAGAATTTCCTTAGTTCTAGAAGCGGCCACGTCTACCCCTACATAACGACTAACGTGCTCAGCCTCTAATTTAACCATCTGTTTTTTGTCTGTCGTAGAAACTACATCTATTAACTCCGAAGCCACTTGGGCACCAGTTAATTCTTGACACAGCTCTACTACGCGCAGCACAGCTTCTTCGGTACCGGCCGAAGGCAAATCTTTTTCAAATAAATTGGAACTTTCGCTGCGCAAATTAAGATCCTGGGACATCTTACGAATCAAAGATGGTTCCCAAGTAGCGGCTTCGATTACCAAGTCAGTAGAGTTTTCCGTAACTCCACTTTTCAGGCCACCCATTACGCCAGCAATAATTGCCGGCTCTTTGGCATCAGCTCCAACCAATTGCCACGTGTCTAATTTATAACGCTTATTGTCGAGAGCCGTAATTTTCTCTCCCCGCTTAGCCATTCGTACGTTTAGCTGATTTCCTTTTAATTTTTTATAATCATAAGAATGGTTTGGGCGACCATACTCGACTAAGACATAGTTAGTAATATCTACTACATTATTTATTGGCTTAAACCCACTAGCGATCAATCGCTGCTGCAACCACAATGGCGAAGGTCGGACTTTAGCCCCTCGCAAAACTATACCTGTCCAACGTGCACATAGGTCCGGTACTTTGATATTTACCTTAAAAGGTAGGGCATCATCTTTTAAACTTAGTTTTGGTTTTGGTGTCTGGTCAATAAACGATTTATTAAAAACCGCGGCCGCTTCCCGAGCTAAACCGCGAATCGACATACAGTCGGGACGGTTAGTAGTTACTTCGATATGTAAAATATCTTCTTCTAAGCGTAAAACGTCTTCTAACGGTTTTCCAAGAGGAGTACGTGGCGGTAATATATATATTCCGTCATGATTATCCCCCATCCCAATTTCTAGTGGCGAACAAAGCATCCCATTACTCTTAACTCCACGAATAGTCGCTTTGCGAATACTTATGGTCTTCTCTGGATTTTTTGAATCAACTACTTTTGCCCCATCTAGAGCCAAGGGCACAGTTTGCCCGGGAGCAATGTTTGGTGCTCCGCAAACTACTTTGAGTTTTTGCTTACCACGCATAACCGTGGCCACCTTTAATTTATTGGCGTCCGGATGAGGCACAACCGAAAGAATTTTGGCGGTGACCACTTTTTTAAATCGTGGCCGTACTTTTTCAACTCGGTCAACCGTCATACTAGACAAAGAAAAACGGCGCGCAAACTCGCGTGCGCTGACATTTTTTAGGTCAACCCATTCTTGTAACCAACTGTAAGGAATTTTTATATCCATGTTTTTGTGTCATCCCGAGCGAAGTCACCCCCGGAAGTATTAGGGGTGACGAAGTCGAGGGATCCAGTTGCTAATCTCGGGATCTCTCCACTACGGTCGAGATGACTAGATAATTAAAACTGCTGCAATATCCTCAAATCATTACTATAAAGCAAACGTATATCCGGCAAACTCAATCCTTCCTTCATCATATAAACTCGTTCAACTCCCCAACCAAAAGCCAAGGCGCTATATTTTTTTGGATTTATACCGCCGGCCTTCATTACATTTGGGTGCAGCATCCCTGCTCCTCCTAACTCCAACCAGCCTTCCTTACACAATCGGCAACCACGACCATTGCAAATACCGCACGATACGTCTACCTCGAAACTTGGTTCGGTAAATTTAAACGTATATGGACGAATACGAGCTTTGCGCTTTGGTCCAAAAAAACTTTTGACAAAATAATCTAGCACTCCTTTTAAATTAGCTACAGTCACATGCTTATCGATTAATAGCCCATCAAACTGGTGAAACATCGGCGCATGGCTAACATCACTTTGACGACGATAGCATTTGGCTATATTAATTGATCGTAGCGGTAACTTTTTTTGTTCCAAGAGACGCACGTCGATCGACGTTGCATGCGGAGTCAAGATGCGCTGCCCCTTAGGCCCCACCGGACTGCGATCAATAAAGAATGTCTCCCACTCATCGCGAGCCGGATGATCGGATGGCATATTTAAAGCTTCGAATGCATAC
>CAXGXT010000075.1:0-3442 GCA_964013765.1 uncultured bacterium
AAAAAACAATTATCTGTTAAAGTATATCGCATGAAACGAATACTCTTAATTTTTGGATTAGCCCTAGCCTTGGCCCTACCTGTGGCCGCCTTAGCCGGCAGTCCTTTTGTGACCGGCGATACTATTATTGTAGCCGAGGAAGATATTATTGATGGTAATTATTTAGTTTCTGGAAATTCAATAAACATTGATGGCAATGTAAATGGAGACGTGATCTTTGCTGGAAGCAATGTCGTGATTAATGGTGACGTGGCTGGAGACGTGATCGGAGCTGGTGCATCAATTCGGATTACTGGAGAAGTTGAAGGTAGTGTGCGCGTAGCCGGTAGCAACATTCAAATTGATGGCCAAGTTGGGCACAACGTAATTGCTTTTGGAGGAAATGTAGTAATTAGTGATAGTGCCGAGATTGGCTGGGAATTATTTACCGGTGCCGGGAACGTTGAGGTCCGGGGTGAGATCGGAACGAACGTAACAGGCGCGGCCGGCAACATGTTAATTTCTGGCAGTGTTGGTCGTGATCTAAACGTGGCCGGCGATACGATTAGTATCTTACCCGATGCTTCGATAGACGGAGACGTTACTTATCGAACCGAAAATGCCGAATCCTTAATTGTTTCTGAAGGAGCAACTATTTCCGGGGAGATAACACATGATACTTTAGACAAACATTTTGATGGTAATAAGATCAGGGGCTATTTGACCTCGGCCTACGTTTTCGGTCAAGTAGTTGCTTTGTTCGGGATGTTTATTCTAGGCTTGGCGTTTATTAATTTAGTTCCAAAGCATGTTGTCAAAGTTAAAGAAGAGTTAGTAAAACGACCTTGGTCTAATATTTTGGTAGGTCTAGGAGTTGCCGTATTAACTCCGATAGTGGTAGTCCTTTTACTTATAACCTTGATCGGAGCCCAGTTAGCTTTATTGATTTTAACAAGTTATTTGATATTACTTTTTTGGCTAGCTCGGGTATATGCCGGAATTGCGATTGGAATGTTGTTGATGAAAAACAGTAAAAGTGAGGGAGCTAAAGGTCTGGTCTGGCCTATGGTTTTAGGTCTAGCTGTCTATGTAATCCTTGGGTCAATTCCTATTATTGGTTGGGTAGCTAAGTTTTTAGTTGTCCTATGGGGTATAGGTGGCTTAGTTCGAGTTGAAAAATCTATTCTGGCTGATTGGCGATAGAGTCTTTAAATTTTTTAAGGGGCGTTTAGACGCCTTTTTTTAGATCAAGAATTTTTTAATTAAAAATTAAAGTACGTGGTATAATTTTTGTAATGTCTATCAACGAAAAAATATTTAAGTCATACGATATTCGAGGTACCTATCCAGAACAGCTGAACGAAGAAGCTGCTTATTGGGTTGGACGAGCTTATGCTCAAAGGGTAGCCACTACCGGCGGTGCTTATGCTATTGTCGGACGAGATATGCGTATTTCGGGGGAAGCGCTGCACGCAGAATTAGTACGAGGTATCACCGACGAAGGCCTAGATGTTAAAGATATAGGCTTAGTACCAATCGACGCAGTTTACTTTGCGGCTGGTGTTCAGAAACACCACGCCGGGATTATGATTACAGCTTCTCATAATCCAAAGGAATATAATGGGTTTAAGATGGTGCTTAAAGATATGCAGTGGATTCGCGGGGTAGAGCTTAGGGATGAAGTGTTGGCTTTGGTGGCTAAAGATCCTGCACCAGCCGATAAGCGCGGCAGCGTCGAAGAGCTTGATATATATCCTGACTACATCAAGCACGTCCTAAGTTTTGCTGATTTGAAAAAAATTAAACCCATGAAAGTGGTGGTCGACGCTGGCAACGGTATGGCCGGGACAGTGATTCCGTTGCTCGAACCTCATCTACCGATTACTGTAATTCCCAAAAATTTTGAATTGGATGGAAATTTCCCAGCTCATCCGTCGAATCCTTTAATGCCCGAGAGTCAAGCCTTTATTTCCAAAGCCGTACTTGAGGAAAAAGCTGATCTTGGTGTAATTATCGATGGCGACACAGACCGATTATTTTTCGTTGATGAGAAAGGCAAATTTATTCCAGCCGACATTTCCTTGTTACTATTAGCTAAGTTATTTTTGGAGCGTGAGCCAGGAGCCGGGATAGTTTACAATGTGCAATGCTCAAAAATCGTTAAAGAGATGGTGGTCGAGTGGGGAGGACGGCCAATAATATCTGAAGTTGGCTACGTGTTTATTAGTAAACACATGCGCGAAAAAAATGGGGTTATGGGCGGCGAAGTGTCTGCTCACTATTCATACCGAGACAACGCCGGTGCAGATTCAGGGTTTATTTCTTTGTTAATTTTACTGCAGTTAATTTCTGAAGACGGGCGTAAGTTGTCTGAAATTGTGGCTCCCTATTTTAAATACCCAATTGTACCGGAGGCTAATTTTAAAACCGAAAAAGCTGACGAGATTATTGGGTTGCTTAAAGCCGAATATAAAGATGGTGAAGTAATCGATATAGACGGACTCTTGGTCGAAATGCCTGATTGGCGTTTCTTGGTTCGGAAGTCCAACACTGAGCCATTACTGCGTATGATGGTCGAGGCCAACACGCAAGAAATTTTTGATAATAAGTTAGCTGAGATTACTAAGTTTTTGGAAGACCAAGGCGCGGTAAAGGAGTAGGAAAGTATGATTGGGTTTTTTGATTCAGGACTTGGTGGGCTGACCGTCATCCGAGACGTTTTAAAAAAATTGCCCAAATACGATACTATTTATTTAGGGGACACTGCCCGCACGCCTTATGGCAACCGGTCAATGGATGTAGTCTATCGTTTTACTCAGCAAGCGGTAGATTTTTTGTTTGCCCAAGGGTGCGAGTTGGTGATCGTAGCTTGTAGTACTGCTTCAGCCGAAGCTTTACGTAAAATTCAACAGGAGCATTTGCCTAAAAAACATCCAGATAAAAAAGTGTTGGGGGTAATCCGACCCTTAGTAGAAAAAGCAGCCGAAGTCAGTAAGGGAAAAGTTGGAGTTATTGGTACGCGGGGGACCATTGCTAGTGAGGCATACGTCAAAGAATTAGCAGAACAAAATAGTAAGTTAGAAGTTTTACAAAAAGCTTGTCCGCTATTAGTCCCATTGGTCGAGGACGGTATGGCCAGTAAGCCCGAGACAACAAAGATTATTCGGGGGTACTTAAGAGAGCTTAAGGCTTGGAGACCAGATACTTTGATTTTAGGATGTACTCATTATCCAATGCTGGCCAAACAAATTAAAAATGTCATGGGCCAAAATTGTAATATACTTGATTCAGGCAAAATTGTGGCCGAGTCTCTTGCTGAATATCTCGAGAGACATCCTGAAATTGAAAAAAAATTAAAAAAAGGTGACGTGCATAAGTGGCTCGTCACCGATAAGACCGAACGCTTCGCCCACTTAGCTGAGAAGTGGCTGGGGCGAAAGGTGGACTTGGAGCAGGTTAATCT
>CAXGXT010000076.1:0-3418 GCA_964013765.1 uncultured bacterium
GCATAAGCAAAACAATTTCAGGTGTTCCAGATCCAGTTGTAAGTTTTCAACGCCAATAAAACCGTATTTATTTAACTTTAGTGGCGAATTTCTAAACTAACCACTGTACCCCAGGTCGCTAATCAGTAACGCGAACTACATGCGTACCAGCAACTGAAGGCTGGGTCGGAAGGCCTGGCCTTCGGCGTTATTTAGCCATATTATTCGCTCCCGCTAAGGCGGGAGCTTTTTAAATAAAAAAATAACCCCTCCGTAGCCACCCGCAGGGTGGCGAAGGGGGGTTCTTAAAAATATACCCTGGTTTTTGTGTTATAATTTAAAAATTCAAACTCTCATGTTTAAAAAAACAAAATCAAAACACGCTGGTCACGGGCACACCATTGCTTACTTGACCATGGAAGCTGCTTTAGAAAGCGACATCAAAACTTATAGCGGAGGCCTGGGTGTGCTGGCCGGCGACACCCTACGTTCGGCCTCAGACTTAGGACTACCTATGGTCGGGATTACCTTGCTTAACGATCAAGGTTATTTTAAACAAAAAATTGACAGCCACGGCCGCCAACAAGAAGTACCGGTTCATTACAACTTTAAAAAACTCATCAAGCTTAACCAGATTGCTAAAATTAAAATTGGAAAAGATACCGTTAAAATCCGAGCTTGGAAATACACCATTACCGGAATCCGCGACCAACAAGTTCCAGTTTATTTACTCGACACCGACGTCCCTGGAAACACTCCAACCTACCGGGCTCTAACCGGTCGCCTATACCAGGGCAAACGAACTTACCGGCTAATGCAAGAAATAGTGCTCGGACGTGGCGGTGTTAAAATGTTACAAAAGCTTGGTTATAAAGTTCGCAAGTATCACCTCAACGAAGGGCACGCGGCCATGGCCCCAATCGAACTTTACGAACAATCACGAACGGTTGGGCACACAGCCAAGGTAGCCGAAGTTAAATCAAAATGCGTTTTTACTACTCATACTCCCGTCCCGGCTGGACACGATCGCTTTGACAAACCATTGTTCAAAGAATTAGTGCCCAATTTCCCGATCGAAAAATGCGGACCTGTCTCTAAAAGTTCCAAAGGCTCCAATAAAGAAGTAAACCTTACCCAGCTTTCACTTTATTTTTCTAGTTATGTAAACGGAGTGGCAGCCAAGCATGGGAAAGTTTCTAGTAAGATGTTCCCTAAGTATGAAATAGACTGGATTACCAACGGCGTACACGCACCAACTTGGACTTCACCAGAGTTTGCTGGGCTTTATGATAAATATGTACCCGACTGGCGCTCAGAACCAGCCAGCCTGCGTAATACTCTGCGCATCCCCATGAAAGACATTTGGCAAGCACATTTAGCAGCCAAAAAAAGACTGGCTGACTATGTCTTTAAAAAACAAAAGACTCGACTCGACCAAAATGTTTTTACAATTGGTTTCGCCCGTCGATTTACTGGTTATAAACGAGCCAACCTGCTATTGCACGATTTAAATAGATTATTAGAGATACAAAAAAATTCTGGGAAGATTCAAATTATTTATGGCGGCAAAGCTCACCCCAGCGATGATCAGGGAAAAGAGTTGATCGAAAAAATTTATCAAGCCAAAGCTAAATTAAAAGGCCAGCTCGAAATTATATTTCTGGCCGGATATGAAATGGATCTAGCTAAAATCCTAGTTCCGGGCGTGGACCTGTGGCTAAACACTCCGATCCCGCCCAACGAGGCCAGCGGGACTAGCGGCATGAAAGCAGCTTTAAACGGCGTACCACACCACTCTACCCTGGACGGCTGGTGGATTGAAGGCCACATCGAAGGCACCACCGGCTGGTCTATTGGCCACGAAATTCATGATCACGTCATAAAAGAACCGGACGCCGAAGACGCTATAGATTTATACGATAAATTAGAAAAAAAAATACTGCCCCTTTACTATCGGGACAGAGCCGGCTGGCAAAAAGTCATGCAACAGACAATTGCCCTAAATGGTTCGTTTTTCAACACGCACCGTATGGTACAGCAATACGTGCAGGAAGCGTACTACTAAAAAACACTAAACCACTTTCACAAAAAACCGTTTACCTTTTTGGACCACACTTCCCTTTTTAACTTTTAATTTCTCATCCACTACATACCCTCCGTCTACTTTGACGGCTTTTTGTTTGAGCATGCGTCTAGCTTCGGATTTAGACTCAACTAATTTAGCTTTAACTAAAACATCAATTAGTGACTTCCCGGCTAGTTTAACATTTTTTATATCTTTAGGAATTCCTTTTTTCTCAAACATATCCTTAAACTTTTCTTCAGCCGCAATCGCCGCTTTAGTGTCATGCCATTGCTCTACTAACTTGTAGGCTAAGAGCATTTTTAAAGGCTTAGGATTTTTACCAGCTTTCAGATCGTTTTTAATCTGTATAACTTCAGGCAAAGGCACTGCAGTAGCCAGCTCAAAGCCTGGCACGATCATACCGTCTGTCCAGGACATAATTTTGCCGTACATCTCGACTGGTGCGTCATCTAAGTTTACCTTAGTCGGACCGGTAGTCGACATTTTCTTGCCAGTTGCATCTACCAAAAGCTTTGTTGATAAAACAAACTTTTCCTTATTCTTTAATTTTTTCATCAAAGTCCGACCGGCCAGCATGTTAAAGGTCTGATCATTGCCGCCAATTTGCATGTCGACATCCATTGCTACAGCGTCATATGCTTGAAAAACCGGATACATAAATTCGTTTAAGTGAATTTCTTTGCCTTGTTTAATTCGCTCCTGAAACATGTCTCGTTCGAGCAGTCGGCTAACCGTAAAATGACTAGTTAAACCAAGCATGTCGCCCGGTTTTAACTTATTGCTCCAAACAGCATTGTCTTTAAACTTAGTTTTAGTAGGATGTAAAACTTTTGTAATCAATTTTTTGTAACCAGCCATGTTTTTCTTTGCCTGAGTAGGAGTTAATGCCTGGCGCGTAGCAAGTTTGTCAGTCGGGTCACCAATTGTACCGGTGAACCCGCCAAATAAAACTATAACCTCGTGTCCTAAGTCTTGAAGTTGGCGTAATTTCTGTAAAACAACTCCGTGGCCAACATGGAGTTTACCCGTTGGATCAATACCATTATAAATTCTTAACTTTTTCCCAGACTTTAGGGCTTTGGACAAAGCGTCGCCGGAGGGGTAGATGTGCTCTACTCCTCTGTTAAGGACTTCTTCTATTTTGGATTTGTTGGGTTTGGGCATGGATATAGTATAGCACTTAACCTAAACTTTTTATTTGAGTATTCAGCTTACCAATCTTCTCCTCCGCCGCAGCCAATTTTTCTTTCTCCGCTTCAACCACCGCTTTCGGAGCTTTCTTGGTAAATTCTTTATTACTTAACTTCTTCCTTAATGAAGCTACATATTTTTCAACATTGGCGATTTCAGCCT
>CAXGXT010000077.1:0-3401 GCA_964013765.1 uncultured bacterium
AATTTGATCTGGTTTTAGTCTTTTGGTTTGCATCTGGTAGATTTGGCGAGGCATTTAAGGGTCTTGCGGCATCAGTCATAAGGTCATAAGACGGTAAAGATGCTTACTTACATCTTATGTCTTAGGACTTATGACTTGATAAGCGGGTAGGGGGAATCGAACCCCCATCATCAGGTTGGAAACCTGGGATAATAGCCATTATACGATACCCGCAAAAAAGTCATATGTCATAAGTCCTAAGACTTAAGGTCTATAATTTATAATTTAAGTCTTATGACTTTTACTTATTCTATCGATAAGTAATAAAAATGCAAATTTTTACCCGTCCCGAAAGTGCATGGCACTCCCGAGACGGGTCTAGTGAACCTGGTCAGGTAGCTACTCTAATGATAGTAGCTCCTCAAAAGAACTTTTTGGAAAATTGCTGCTAACCCTGAACAACCAATTACTCAGACCAGGTATATTTGTGAGTGCATGGTTGTTGAGGTATGGGACACAGCAATATTTCCCGACTTGCGTCCTGGCTAGCAAAGCACCAATGTCGGTTGGGCAAAACGTCAGCCAACCTAATTGGGAAACGACCGAAGGTCGTCCAGCCTGGAATATCAGCCATAGGTTTGTCTTGGGAATCAGTGGTCGAGATCGACCGAAGGATTCTTTTCATCCAAGATTCATCTTTTTTGCTTCTGTCTCCAGGAGCAGAAAAAGGAACTAGACTGATTACCCAGGCCAATGCGGCTACCAGCAGAAATACGAAGACAAGTGGCCAGCCTAAGAAATAATCTTTGGCACCTGAATCATCAGAACGCATGATGCGTCTGGTGAGTCTAACTCTTGCCATCGGTCTGCGGACGCTTGAATTGGATGTGGACATGATGAAATCTCCATCAAATTTTCCACGAATGGGGATGAAGACCGCCTTCACCTACCGCCCATAGTTGTATTTTATAAGGCCAGTCTATATTTGACAATGTTTGTCAAGAGTGTTAGGTTAAAGGTGTGAAGTATTTGGATGAGATTGATGAAGGCAGCCGTGCGGCTGTCATTTTTAATAAGTTTAAAATAGGTTCTCAATAAATTTTACCTTATTAATTTTTTAGCTGTGCGACTCGTCTTCAAGTTTGGGCTCAAACAGTCCTCGCCGCAAAAATTAACAAAATGAAATTTATTTAGATTAAATTTGAAAATATTATGGAAGAAACAAACCTACGACAAGCAGTTGAACAAATTTGTGAGGAAAAAGGTATTGCTTTTGAAACTGTAGTCGAAACAATCGAGGCTGCCCTAGCCGCAGCTTACCGAAAAGACTTTGGAGATAAGTTGCAAAACATCCAAGTTGATTTTGATATGGACACTAGTTTGTCCAAAGTTTTTGACGTAAAAACCGTGGTTGAGGATTTAACCGAAGAAGAATTAGCCGAAATGGAGCGTTTACGTCTCGAACGTGAAGCCGAAGAAGCCGAAGCCAAAGCAATGGCTCGTGGTCGAAAAACTTTTGAATCAAGGAAAGTATCTGAACCAAAGAAAGACGAGAAAGAAAGTAAGAAGGAGGATGATACAGAAGAGGAGGAAGAAAAAAGACTTTTTAACCCAAAGACCGATATCCAGCTTAGTGACGCTAAAGAAACAAAAAAATCTGCTAAGGTCGATGACGTAATTCGAACCGAACTAGACGTGCCGGACGACTATGGTCGTATGGCTGCTCAAACTGCTAAGCAAGTCATTATCCAAAAATTACGAGAAGCCGAGCGCGACACAATTTTTGAAGAGTATCAAGACAAAGTTGGCGAACTTTTAATCGGAACCGTGCAACGTCGTGAGGGCAGGCTGGTTCTGGTAGACATGGGGCGGACTGCAGCTTTACTACCTCCCGAAGAACAGATTCCAAACGAACGCTACGCTGCGGGGGATCGCTTAAAATTTTATTTGGTTTCTGTTGAACGTGGAAGTAAAGGACCGGAGATAATTGTATCTCGGGCTCACGCCGAAATTGTGCGTAAGCTTTTTACTCTCGAAATTCCCGAGATTGCTAACGGGGTAGTCGAAATTAAAGGTATTGCACGTGAAGCTGGCTCTCGTACTAAAGTCGCAGTGTTTACTGAGGATTCAAGTATCGACCCAATTGGTTCATGTATTGGTCAACGTGGTGCGCGGGTGCAAACTATTATTAGTGAATTGCGCGGTGAAAAAGTTGACATTATTGAGTACAATGAAGATGTAGAAGAGTTTATTACAAATGCTTTATCGCCAGCCAAGGTATCTGAAATTAAACTAGACGACGAGGCAAAATCGGCGATCGTAACAGTAGACGAAGATCAGTTATCTTTAGCAATTGGTCGAGCCGGACAAAATGTTCGTTTGGCCGCCAAGCTAACAGGTTGGAAGATAGACATTGTGTCTGACGGAAAGAAACAGGTCGACAGTGATATGGATGCTACCGAAGTCGAAGCTGTTCAGGATGAAGCTAGTGAAGAAAATGGAGATCAGGAAGAAGAATCAAAGACCGAAGAAAAGCCCGAAGAAGAAAAAGAGGAAAAAACTGAATCTAAAAAAAAGAAGCCAGTAGAAAAAGAAGAAAAGGAAGAGAAGTCAGAGGATAGAGAGGAAGATGAGAAAAAAGAAAAAGGAGAAGAGTCGGAACCAGATGAAGGTAAAAAATCCACCAAATAAATTTATAAAATTTAAATAATAACTAAAGATATCATGCCGTTAGAGTATTGGTCTCTAATCATTGCCGTTCTTGGTCTGGGCTTTGCCGCCTTTTTAGCCAAGCAAGTTAAAAGTCGAAAAGTAGAAGACGAAAAAGCTAAAGAAATCGCCGGTTTCATTAACCGTGGAGCCATGGTGTTTTTAAAAAAGGAATACCGCATTTTGGCGGTCTTTCTTTTTATAGTTACTTTATTATTGTGGTTGCTTCCCGGTTTAGGAGGAAGCATGGCCTTAACCTTTATTGCCGGAGCGTTATTCTCGATTGCAGCCGGTAATATTGGTATGCGGATTGCCACCATGGCCAATGTCCGCACGGCCGAAGCTGCTAAGTCCAGTTTATTCAAAGGTCTGCACGTCGCGTTTACGTCGGGCAGTGTGATGGGCTTGTCGGTGGTTGGACTTGGACTGCTTGGCGTTAGTATTTTTTATTTAATATTTAAAGATCCACAAATTATTTACGGATTTGGATTCGGAGCTTCTTCGGTAGCTTTGTTCGCTCGTGTGGGCGGAGGTATTTATACTAAAGCCGCCGACGTCGGTGGTGACCTAGTCGGTAAGATCGAAGCCGGTATTCCCGAGGATGATCCACGTAACCCAGCTGTGATTGCCGATGCAGTGGGCGATAACGTCGGCGACGTGGCCGGCATGGGTGCCGACTTATTCGAAAGTTATGTAGATTCTATTATTGCAGC
>CAXGXT010000078.1:0-3389 GCA_964013765.1 uncultured bacterium
CATCAATTTCGTAAACCGTTAAGTTATATACACTAGCCTGAATAACCGTGTAAAGCTTATTCTGGTACACATCCATATCCTCAATATCTGCTCCAGTATCTGAGCGGTACAAAGAACCTTGCAGAGTACCTGTATTTAACGACCAAAGCCTGGATCGATCATCACTTATATAAAGACGATCGTTAAATGAAGCTAGATTGGTAAAACCAGTAAAGCTTTGCGAATAAACCGACTGCCAATTATTGGCTGAAACATACCGATAAACATTTCCGTCTGAGCTGGCTGCATAGCAGCTACCATTATGTTCTTTGACATCATTTATCACTCCAGGAATCTGCAAGCTCTGCTGCCACTGACCAGATGAAGACATTTCCCATATCCTGGCCGTGCCGCCAAATGTTACTGCCCGGAAAAGCTTACCTCCACATGCTTCGAAGGCCGTGACATTGTCGGCGTCTGGATCATCATGACTGTTTCCCCAGCCCGGCGCAGCTGGATAGTTACTAAGTCCATACTGATACAATACTGGCTGACCGTTAACGTTATTACTGTCATCAATATTGTGATCAAAATTAGCATCTAGATCTTCACCGTCTTCAACTACATAAAGATTCCGCCCAGTATTATTACTTAAATCGTTACCGGACAAAACAGCCCTTTCTGAATTCAAAATCTTAATACCATACTCATAATCTTCAATCACACAATTCCGAATAGTTACGTCATTAGAGTTGTTGGTATCAATACCAATACCTTCTCCGACTGAACTACTTATCTGTTTAATTTTAAAACCAGCACAATCAAATACTATGCTATCGACCCCAATGCGATACTGAGCACCTAATTCAGCGTCGGCGGACAATGTAAGGTCTGCCGTTACATCAATAATGCCTAGCGTAGACGGAACGCCCCGCGCCGCGCCGGTCAGGCTAAAACTTAAACCAAATAAAAACAGCGCCATCCCGGCGGGCGCCAGCCAAAACATTTTATTCTTTTTTGTTTTGTATAATTGCATCAATGCCTAATATAATTGACCTATAAGTGAATCTAATCTAATATTTTAATATAAAGCTTAAAGGTAGATAATTAAGATTTGGTAAGACTACAAACTAATGACTACAGACTACTAACTAGATATGCCAAAGTTTAGTAAAAAATCTCTTACTCGTTTAGCGGTCCTGGGAATTGCAATTGGTTTATTAATATTTGCTCGGTTTGTATTATTCCCTATAGCCGAACGAGCCGGAATTCTAGAAGGTGGTCAAGCCCTAGGCGACACTTACCGTATGGTGGCCGATATTGAAGAGATTAATTCTAAACGTTTATCAGTTAGTACTTATGAATATGCTTCCGAACCTGGAAGGAAGGTCCAACGTCGAGTCAGTATAGTGGAACAAACTGAAGTGGTAATTACTCGCAATAGCCAATCATCTTCTTCTAGCACAGCTTACTTAAGGAAAGGTCAACGAATCAGAATTCACACTGCCCAAGACCCTGAGTCTCACGACCGGATAACAGCTAAAAAAATAGAAGTCTTTGCTTATTAGGTAGGTAAAATTAGTTGATTAAGATAATTAGTATTAAACGGGTTTAACCTGTTTTTTTAATTGACGTAACAGCTATATTTCTAGTACAATTTACTCAAACTTAATTGTAAATTTAAGACTAATTTAGTTTTAATTATACAATATTTTTAGGTAATTAACCTACCTCTAATTGTTAACAATATAGATATGAGTACTCTACTTAAAGTAATAATTGGCTTAGTGATCTTAGTAATATTGTGGCTAGTAGCTGTTTACAATAGCCTGGTTCGACTCCGCAACCGCACCAAAGAAGCTTGGTCGGACATCGATGTCCAGCTAAAACGCCGTTACAACTTAATCCCCAACCTAATCGAGGCAGTTAAAGGCTATGCCAAACACGAAAAAGAGCTGCTTGAAAATGTAACCAAAGCCCGAACCGCAGCTATGTCTGCCAGCGGCGCCGGAGAAAAAGGTAAGGCCGAAAACATGTTGAGTGAAACCTTAAAATCCTTGTTTGCCGTGGCCGAAAACTACCCCGACTTAAAAGCTTCCAACAATTTCGGTAAGCTACAAGACGAATTGTCCGATACCGAAAATAAAATCCAAGCCGCTCGCCGCTTTTACAACGGCCAAGTACGCGACTTTAATACCAAAATGGAAACCTTTCCAAATAACATGGTGGCCGGATGGCTTAAATTTACTAAATTCGACTTCTTCGAAATCGAAGACGCTACCCAACGAGAAAACGTCAAGGTTAAATTCTAGTCAGTAGTCTGTAGTAGGTAGTCTGTAGACCTTTTTTAAAATTGGTTTAATTAGGGCTACTAACTACAAACTACTAACTACATACTATGTATTCACAAATCACAGCCAATAAAAGACGCTCAATCATACTGATAATAATTTTCATTGCCTTGGCCGCGGGCGTGGGTTGGGCGTTTTCACTATATACAGATTTCGGATATGGAGCTTTAGTATTTGCCTTAATATTTTCATTTGGCACTGCCCTGTTTGGATATTACAAAGGTGACGCGGTCGCCCTGGCCTCTTCTGGAGCCAAAAAAATAAAAAAAGAAGACAACCCTTATGTTTATCGTATGGTTGAAAATCTTTGTATTACAGCTGGCATGCAAGTACCGAAGGTTCATATTATAGATGACTCGGCCATAAACGCCTTTGCTACAGGACGAGATCCAAAGCATGCATCGATTGCGGTTACAACCGGTGCTATTCAAAAACTAGAAAACGAAGAGCTGGAGGGAGTAATTGCTCACGAGCTTTCACATATAAAAAACTACGACATACGTTTGATGACTCTAGTTATAATCTTGGTTGGTGTAATAGCCTTGCTGGCAGATTGGTTTTTACGTATTCAGTTTTGGGGAGGTGGCCGAAGAAGTAGCAACCGTGAAGGCGGCCAAGCTCAAGCCATCTTTATGATTATAGGGTTGGCTTTAATAATTCTCTCCCCTATTATTGCTCAACTAATAAAATTTGCGGTTAGCCGTAAACGTGAATTCCTAGCCGATGCCTCGGGCGTAATGTTGACTCGTTACCCGGAAGGCTTGGCCCGGGCTTTAGAAAAAATTGGTAAAGATAGCGCCAGATTAAAACGTCGCAATCATGCCACGGCTCACTTATTTATTTCTAGCCCGTTTAAGCCCAAAGGAAAGAGTAAGGGTAGAATTCGAAAATTGTTTTCAACTCATCCGCCGGTCGAGGAGCGTGTAGCAACACTTCGTGGAATGGCATAAAAATTATCCCGCGTAGCGGGACACCACAATTTTTCATTTTTGCTTTTTCATTTTTAATTTAATTACCGAAGGCAATGCTTATGCCCGATAATATTTTCAAAAAATTTAC
>CAXGXT010000079.1:0-3370 GCA_964013765.1 uncultured bacterium
AAGGTTTACAGTATTTAGTTTCTGAATTGAGTGAGGAGCAGCTCAAAGAATTATTAGGGAAACATTATCAAGCAGAAACATTTAGTTTGGTAGGAAAGAAAATTACTAAAATTCCACCGATTCTGCCCAAGATAACTCGGTACTGAATCAAGGCTGATCCTCCAAGACCAACTAACGTTCCAAGCAGAACAAAAATAACGCTAAACCCAATTACATACAACAAACCATTTAATAATATTTTCTTACGTGCACCCTTGGCTTTCTCTGGGTCTTTTAATTCTTCTAAAGAAACTCCACTGATAAACCCTAAATACCCAGGCACCAACGGTAAAGTACATGGTGCTAAAAAGGTAAAAATACCAGCAATAAATGAAGGGATTATTAATGCTTCCATAAATTAATTTTATTTTTGTGAGTTAAGGAGTGCTTCGGTCCTCAAGCGAATTTCTTGTAAATCCATTGGTCCACGTTTATGAAACTGAATGGCGCGGTCCGGTGTTACAAAAATAGTCTCAGGCATAGCAAAGCCGCCGATACCTCGATAAAAACTGTCATCTGGATCAAGCAACCAAACCAGTTTATCACCCAAACCAAGTCTCTCATCCGAATACTGCTGAGCGCGCTTCAAAGATTCGGATCTGTTTATGGTAATAAATACTACCTGGTCACCTAATTCTTCCTGGACAGTGGCAAAATCAGGTAATTCATCAATACAGAACGGACACCAAGTTGCCCAAGCGTTGACTACCAAAGGCTTACCTGCAAAATCCGCAGCCGTGACTGTCCGACCATTATAGTCTTCTAAACTAAAATTGAATGAACTTGATAAATCAGAAGATGGCTTCTCTATACCTAAGACACCACTGCTATCAGTATTATCATCAACTTGTGGTTGACTATCGTTTCCAGAATTAAATATAAAAAAAACAGCTACGGCTATAATTAGTATGCCGATTGTAATATATTGATTTTTTTTCATAAATTTTTTGAGAATTGAATTATGAAGTATGAATTATGGGCCCATGCTTCATACTTCATGCTTCAAAACTAAGTTTGCGTCATTTATATACTTCGGTATTAGGATGTACCGCTGCCCAAGAAAACCAAAACGTCGGGAACGGATTTATACGTTCGAGCTCACCAGACTCATTTTCTTTAGAAATTCGGACAACGTCTAAGTCCTGGTCGTAATCAGCGATTATTTTAACTCCGGCAAATTCGTCTTCAACACGGCCCGCGCTTTTAACTGCTTCGGTTAAGTAAGCCTTGGCTTGACCATCAATCACTACCCCTAGAATAAAATCTTTCAGATCTAGTCTATCGTCATTATTACCGACCGGGGAAACTAATCGGTCCGAAGTATAGTAGTCACTATACGGATCAAATCCGTAGATCCTAACTGCGCCTGTGTCCCGCGATAAAACTTCTCCGCCAGAATGTTGTTTCTTCCATCCACCAAACCTTAATTGATCGGAAGGTAAAACATTTAACTTTTCGCCAGCTAACTTACCCCTAATCGCTTCTCCTAAAATTTGGGACCAGTAAGCATCTGTCCGACGGTCATACATAACTAAATTTGAATTCCATAATTTTCCAGAAGTACCAAATTCAACCCGTTTCCCCTCAACCACAGGGTCAAAAACTATCCCTGATAAACAAAGCGGGCAATAAGAAATCAAAACTCTTTGACTACCAAAAGTATCATTTACTATTTCGTGCCAAACTAAAATTTGAAAAGGATAAAACCGATCAATCCCACCTACAGATACAGCAATGCCAGGTTCAGTATCATCCACGAAACGTTCTGCGTCTTTAATTGATACAAATTTTGGATCGTCAATCGAAGGAATACCGTCTTTAGCTGGCCCTCCTCCTCTAATTTCTGATAAAGGAACTGTATGCTTTACTCCATCAGTAATTTGTACCGGTCTATCTGAGCTCAGATCCTGGCTATTATTTGTTTCATTAACTTCGTTTGAATTTTCTTGATCTTCGTGTAGCATATTTTGTTCATTTGCATTGTCATCAACTAGTAAATCGTCACCAATAGAATCACCTAACGGAAAGTTATTTTGAATTCTAGAATCCGACTCGTTCGTAAGTCCTGGAATATATCTACTTGCTATCGAGGCCCCAACTATAATAATTAAGACAATAAAAGCAGTAATTGTAGCTCTTTTAGCCATCAATAAACTCTATTAAGACTTAAACGCCCAAAATACTACTCAACTTACCTTGGTCAAAACCAACGACCACTTCCTGTTTCCCGTCTTTATCGATCACAATTACCGGCACGCTTAAGCCTCCAGAAATTTTTTGCATCTCTTGAGCAGCGGCTTGATCACCGGCTGCGTCTTTTTCAGTGAACTCAACACCTTTCTCCTTAAAGAATGTCTTAGCTGCCTTACAATATTGGCAGGTTGGAGTACTATAGATTGTTACTGTAGCCATAATTCTTATTATGTTATTAATTTATTAGTTTAAATTGATTGCTATAAAATTTAGATTTAAGTTGAAAATTAAAGCTGTTGAAAGTTGACAGTTGTAAGTTGTAAGTTTTTCACGAGCAACAAATTTAAATCTGTTCACATACTCTGCTCGCATATAACTTAAATCTTACAACTTGCAACTTAAATCTATTTTGGTGGAAATAATTGACTTGTGTCACGCTCTGTAAATAAGTTAACAAACCAATCCAAGCTTACACGTAACCGCTTACGCCAGCTTAATAATTTGGTCCAATACACAGTCCGCCAGGTTAACCATGCCAGTGGGCCGACCAAAGGTATGGCTGGACCAAACATGGTAACTACACCCACTGCCTGCCAGTGACCCAATGAAACAAAACTTCCTTGGCTTCGATAACGAAAAGGCTTAAGTCGCTGGCCTTTCATTAAACGCTGGATATTTTTGGCTACGGCTGGACCTTGACGACTGGCTACCTGGGCCAAAGCCGGTAACGGTAGCTCATGACCCTGTGGCTGGCAATGTGATTGATCACCGATTACAAATATAAAAGGACTTTCTTTTATTTGACCAGTAGGCTCAACCTTGAAACGACCACCTTTATCACGGACTGGATCGCCCGTACAATTAACGTCGCTAGCCTTTACCCCGGCCACCCAGACCACCATTTCTGTGCTTAATCTAGATTTATTTCCTTTGCCTCCGTCTTTTCCTCCTTCTGTAATCTCCACGTAATCTTTTCCAATTGCAGTGACTCCAGTATTAAGCCGTACGATTACCCCCTTACGTTCCAGGACTTTTAGACTACGACGCCTTATGAGTTGTGGAAATTGTGGGACTAATTCGCTTCCTCTCTGGAATAGGATAACCTCAGACTGCTTAACTATAGGTTCGGGATACTGCT
>CAXGXT010000080.1:0-3345 GCA_964013765.1 uncultured bacterium
GTCTCTTTCTTCTGTTGAGATATTACCTTTGTCGTCAACATAAAAATCTTTAACATGCTGCCAAGCCTGCCAGAATAAATCAAACTCAACATCGTCTGCCAAAAATTCTGGAATTGGATTCTCTAACCCATTTACCTCGCCACCGGTTGCCAACTTTGTTCGAAGCTTATCTTGCCCAACGTGGTAACCCAAAGCAAAAATGGCCACAACCAAGGCCAGCCCGACTAAAACATGAAATGCTTTCCTGTTATTATTAATCATCTACTTTTTTAATTTTAGCACCTAGCTTACGTAGCCGGCCTTCAAAATTTTCATAACCACGTTCTACAATTTCAGCTTGATGAATTGTAGTTGTCCCCCGCGCTGCTAGTCCAGCCAAAACCATGGTTGCTCCGGCTCGAATGTCTAAACTAGGAAATTCACGACCATTTAAACGTTTAGGGCCATTCACAATTACCCGGTGCGGATCACAAATAGTAGCTTGGGCGCCCATCTTAACTAATTGGCTAACGTGGCCCAGGCGGCCTTCGTACATTGGGTCATGGATTAAACTCTCTCCTTTGCAAGCTGTAGCTAAAACTGTAAAAGGTGCCTGCAAATCAGTCGGCAATCCTGGATAAGGCAAACTTTGAAATTTAAAGGCTTTTAAGGGGCCACTACCGTCAACTACCATGTAATCTTTACCAAGATTAATTTTAAACCCTATTTGTTTTAATTTAAGAACGATAGATTCCAAATGCTCTGGCACAACTGGTTTCATACGAATCTTTCCCTTGGTTAGCCCGGCAGCCACTGCCAAAGTCCCTATCTCAATTTGATCAGGGATAACTGTGTGCGTGGTTCCATGTAGCTTCTTTACCCCTTTAATTTTAATTGTATGAGAATCCAACCAAGATATTTTTGCGCCAGCTTTATTTAAAAAACTAATTAAATCCTGAACATGGGGCTCGTTGGCAGCCATTTTAATGGTCGTAATCCCAGATAAAAGCACAGCCGCCATTATGGCATTCTCAGAAGCGGTAACTGAAAACTCTTTTAAAGTAACCATGGCAGACTTCAATTTTTCGCCTCGCAGAATAAAACGTTCGCCCCGAAGCGATGTAGTTACGCCTAGCTGCGCAAAAGCGTCTAAATGAGTATCAATCGGCCGCCGACCTATAATGTCTCCTCCTGGCTCGGTGGTACTCACCTGTTTAAACAGGGCCAACATCGGTCCCAGCAACAAAATAGAAGAACGCATGCTCTTTACCAGACCCGTATTTAAACTTTTGGTTGAAGTTTTGGAGGTATCGACACGGACAGTATCAGGACCAGTCCACTTGACGCTTGCTCCTAAGCTAGCTAGGATAGCTAGCATCTTTTCAACATCCTTAATCCTAGGGACTCGTTTAATTGTGCATACTTGCCGCGTTAGCAAGGTGGCTGCTAAAATAGGAGTAGCTGCATTTTTAGCCCCTGAAATTTTAACTGAGCCGGTTAACTTACGGCCGCCGTTAATTATAAATGTAGACATGAAATATTTTAAATTTTTTATGGACTTGGATGGATTTGAATGGATTTGAATGGATTAAAGTATACCGATAAATTATCTAATTTTCAAGCTTAAATGAAACTTCATTATCGTCGATTGGTTTACGGGATATTTGTCCTGCTTTTTCTGATTATTGCTCCCTCCCTAGCGTTATATACAGCCGGTTACAGATTTAATTTAAGTAATCGGAGTATTGAGCGAACTGGAGCGATTGCAATTAGCACCGAACCAAGCGAGGTAGGAGTTTTAATTAACCAAGAGAAAGTTGAGCAGCTAACCCCGTTTAGACTAAATAACATTCTGCCCGGTGAATACGATATTGAGATTAATACCCCAGAATATTATGGTTGGCACAAAAAATTAAAAGTAGTTAGTAATTTAACTACTTTTCTAAAAGACTTAAGATTAATAAAAAAACAGCTCCCTACCCTGAGCTCATCGGGCAATATAAATTTGTTGGCCGTACCACCAAATTCACAAAATCTCATTTTTTCTACCTACGACCAGCTATCTGAAGAGAAAATTTTACTTAAAGAAATAAAAAAAGAGCCTGTAGATATTACTGGTGCAACTCAAACTCTAAATGGAATTGATTTTATTGAGTTTTCTCCTCACAATCAAGAAATTTTATTAGGTGAGCCAGGAACCGATGATAGAGGATTCGTGATCGTGAAAGCAAATAATGGCGATATCGAAAATCTAAATACAATAGATAAACTAGGGTTTACCGAACTTCATTGGGATACTAGAAACCAAAACTTACTTTATGGCCTACGCCGGTCGGTCCTTTACCGACTTAACCGCGCCGCCAAAACTATAAGACCGGTTTTAGCTAAAGATATTTCAAGTTATCTAGTTTCTGGTGATGATTTACTATATACTGAAAATTCTCAAAATGAATGTACCTTAAATTATTTTGATATTACCGATAAAGAAAATAAAAATAACGAAAATACTCTCGATCTACCTGGTCCCTGCCGATACAACTTACTTCCATACAACGATAGTAAGTTAATACTATACAACCTAGCCACGGGCCAATTCTTTATTGTGGATATAAATATTTTAACGTCTAACAAAGACGAAGCTTCTACGGCAGATTTCCGAGGACGAGCCGATGCTTTTCACGTAAACCCAGAGACAGGACAACTACTTTTCTATAATGACTTTGAAATGTGGGCATACTCCCCCAATTTAAATCAGGCTGAGTTAATTACAAGATACGGCCAACGGATTGACCAAGCCGAATGGCATCCAGACGGACAACATATAATTTATATCGTAGACGGTAATCTCCGCGCTATTGAGCTAGACGACCGCGACGTGCGAAATGACTTTGTCCTAGTCGGCACTGGTACGGTTGAGCGCTTTGCCCAAGGAGATAATGAAACAATATATTTCATTGGCACAATTGGTCATCAGAAAGGTTTGTTTGAGCTGGAGATATAGAGATATTGACATATAAAAAAATTCATGCTAGTATGCTTCCACGTATGAAAAATGTAAATAACAATCTTAACTATCCAACCCGTACCTCCACTCGCTGAGGATGCGGTAGTTTTACTTGTTAAAAAAATTACACCGCCTCAGTGGCGGTTTTTTGGTACTTAAAGACGTATATGACTAACTTTACGATACAATCCACCTATTACGCCTATCTGTCCGTCACCCGTTCGGGGTAACGGTAGGTTTGTGCTGCCTACCAAAATCCGTCCCGATCGGGACGGATTTTTTTGTTTTCTTCTGGTGAGCAGCTATGCCGACACGAGAATTTGCAAACATGCTGTTTGCGCTCGCGTCGGCGGGATCTTTTC
>CAXGXT010000081.1:0-3342 GCA_964013765.1 uncultured bacterium
CGAACATCCTGGCCGTATTTTTTTTCCAATTTATTACACTCCCCTTTGGTTCGCGAATCCTGCCAAACTAAAGAGGGATAAACTGATCGTCCAGTATGACTATCCCACAAAATAGAACTCTCACGTTGGTTGGTTAATCCAAAACCAACGTAGGACTTGGCTGGTAATCCAACCTTTCTAACAACCTGTCGTAAAACTAGTTTACTTGAATTTAATATCTCTAGTGGACTTTGTTCCACCCACCCTAACTTGGGAGTACTTCTTTTTAATTTTTTATATGCGCGAGAAATAACATTGTAGCCCTGATCAAAAACAACCGCCCGCACTCCGGTTGTGCCGACGTCGAGGACTAAGGCTAATTTAGTACTGGGCGAGGAATTGCTTGAAAGCTTTGGTGACATTTTGCCTACCATTTACCGCTGAATTAACAGCTACTAAAAGAGGATAATTTTTAGATCGTTTCCCAAGTAAAAATACAACCGACCCAACCGACACACAACCTTCAGCGGAAATTGAACAATGTCCCGTGCGAGCTAATTTTTGACCGTATTGACGATTATGCGAATCTTTACTAAAACCTGTCGTAATTAAATCACCTAAACCTGCCTGACCGAAAGCTGTATTGCTCTGCCCTCCTAAAGCTTTTACAATCCCCGACATTTCGTTAATGGCCTGGGCAGTTAAAAACCCTTTGGCATTACTCCCCCACCTTAAACCATCTGCCACCCCCAAAGCAATTGCATACACATTTTTTAATACACCGGATATAGCCACCCCATAAAAATCTGAAGACGATTCGATTATAATAATTGTGTCTTTAAATAAATTTTTAACTTTTGTTGCCGTTGAAATTTTTTTTGCTGCCGCTACTCCTACCGCCATGCGCCCCCGCACCATATCTTCAGCCATCATCGCACCCCCCAACACTACACATTCCTGATTAACAGGCAAAGCATTGGTTAAAATCTGATCAACAGTTTTTTTCCTGCCTTTTTCAATACCCTTGCTAGGTGAAACAATTACGGCTTTTTTTGATAAGTAGGGTTTAATAGATTTAATAGCTATCCGGAGAGCGCTTGAAGGCACGCATATAAAAATAAAATCGGCGGACGGAATAATGTCCACCAATTTTTTCTGACGCCGCACCAATCCTGGCTTAACGTCCCATAATTCAATATTATTTCCTGCCTTACCTAAAACCTTAGCTAAGGCTCGGCCGATTCGTCCAGCCCCGAGAATTACTACATTTTTATTTTTCATAAGGGATTTATTCAAACCCAAGTTTTACTCCCAACAACAAAAGTAAGCCTAAAATAAAGGCTGCGAAGTATATCGCCTTTTTACCAGTGTCCTCCTCATGTTTAATCTCCGGGATAAGGTCGGCCGCGGCAATGTATAAGAAGCTACCAGCCGCAAAAGGTAAAACCAGAATAATATTTACGTTTTGAGCAAAAGCATAAGTGATCAAACCACCAACTAAGAAGGTAAGGCCCGAAACTACATTAAGCAATAACGCTTTGGCGCGCTTCCAGCCACCGTGGATTAAGATTCCGAAGTCTCCTATTTCCTGGGGAATTTCGTGTGCAGCCACTGCCAATAAGGTTACTAAACCTAGTCTAATTTCTATAATGAAGGCCGCCGCCACCAACACACCGTCAATTAAATTGTGTAATGCATCGCCCAGTAAAACTAGATAGGTTAAGGGACTTGGGTGCTTGTGAGTATGCCCGCCGGAGTGCTCAGAAGGCACGCGATGGCAATGATGCCAATGAATAAATTGCTCCAACAAGAAAAAAGTGGAGAAACCAACCACTAACCAAATAAATGGAGATAACCCATTACCAAGCTCTTCGATCGCCTCGGGAAGGTTATGGAAAAAAGCACTCCCGAGCATGGCTCCAGCCGAAAACGCAACCAGAGGCAAAAGAATTCTCTTGAGTATCTTTTCTTGGAATACTAAAATAAGCGCCCCGCTTAGGGCCACGAGACTCATGGCTACACCACTTAAAATTATCCAAGATAGAGTTGACATACTACTCAAGAATGCCAAAAAAAAGTCGACGCGTCAAACGTCAATAATTATCGTCCAAACACCACCATATTTTTTTCGATAGTAGCTCCTTCATTTCCTTTGTTAAAATCCTCAGGACGCAATAAATGCATACCCTGATAACCTTGCTCAATTGCCACCTCAACTGCTCCTTGATTCTCAGGATCTATTAGTATTTGATCAGGTGCAGTTGAATCAAAGTCACCAGAATATTGATTTAACCTACCATCAGCAACCTCGACAACCCAATCAATACTTTCTTCGGTCTCACCTGTTAAATCTTTTCTATATTTATAATTTACTTCATCTGCCCTATACTCAACACCTTCCAACCTATAACCCGTCTTCATTCGTAAGCGCATGCTAGGATGATTAGTATTTGTAATAACAGTGACCATTGATTTCTTGCCAGCCTCCCTCGCTATCTTGTCTTGTTCGGCAGCCATTTTTTCTCCAATCCCACCCCCTCGTTTTCCATCCATGACAACTGTGCCAGCTGCGTAAGCTTCGTCTTCACCCATCTCTTTACCCATAGTTCCATTTTCTAAAACCACCACGCTAGTCGCCACCAATTCGTCGCCTTCATTAGCAACAGCCACTTTTAATTTTTCTTCCCGCATTTGAGTCTGCCTAAAATCAACCATACCGTCTAGAGTAGTTTTTTTAGGGTCAATTTCACTAAACCCATGATCGACTTCAAATTTATAATAAGCCTCAATACCATCACGATCCTCTGGATCGATCCGTGAAATATCTAATTCTCTCTCTTGTTCCTTCCCTTCTCTTACTTCGTCGGGAATTGGTCTTTCGGATTCGCTGGTCATATAAAGTAATTTATTTTCTACCCAAATTTTACAGCTCAGGCCGACAAAAATCAATGTTATACTTATTGGATATATAAGACTTGATATTTTCTAGAAAATATAGTAGTGTATATGGATCCGATGACCGTGTCCGGCCCGAGCCGAGGTAGCTCAACGGTAGAGCAACGGTTTTGTAAACCGTAGGTTGGGGGTTCGATTCCTCTCCTCGGCTATGATAAATAAACATATTTTATGTCTCAAGACAGTATGATAAAATTAGAGTGTAGTGGCTGTAAACGAACTAACTACTACTCTCGAAAAAACAAGAAAACTATCAAAGATCGTTTGCAGATTAAAAAGTTCTGTCGACATTGCAAAAAGCATACCGATCATAAAGAAACCAAGTAATCATAGGCCTTTAACAGGGCTTATGATTTTATGGGGGCGTAGTTCAGTGGTAGAATGCGGGTCTCCAAAACCTGAGACGGG
>CAXGXT010000082.1:0-3327 GCA_964013765.1 uncultured bacterium
AAAACGGTACTTTTCCTTCAAGGGCTAAACCAGCCGCTACCCCAGCCATATTTTGCTCAGCCACTCCGATTTCCACAAAGCGTTCCGGATAAGCTTTCTGAAAACCGTCCGATCGAGTTGAATCGGTTAAATCACAACACAAAACCATTACTTGTGAGTCTTTTTTTCCGGCAATAACTAATCCGCTACCATAACCGTTACGGGTAGGTACGGTGTCCGGTTTTTTGGCGAATAACTTTTTGTTTAAAGTCTTATTGTATTTTGAATTCATATAGTAAAATTTCAAATCTCAAATAACAAATCTCAAATAAATTCCAAAACTCAAATTACAAACATGCTCAAATTTAAATTCCAGAGGTTTGATTTTTGGAATTTGATGTTTGTTTGTAATTTGAATTTTGCCATTTAGAATTTAGCCGTTATCACTTACATCAACTTATCAACTCTTGGAACGCAACTGATTTATTGCCAATTCCGCCTCTTTAACGTTCGGTGGTTTACCATGCCATTCCGGTAAATTTTCCATAAAGTCTACACCTTTACCCGGTACAGTATGCGCTAAAATCATGGTTGGTTTTTCATAAATCGTTTTGGCTAACTCACAGGCATCGACAACTTCTTTCATGTTGTTGCCGTCAATTTCGATAACGTGCCAATTAAAGGATTCATATTTTTTTCGTAGTGACTCAAGCGGCATAATGTCCTCGGTAAACCCGTCGATCTGAATATTATTGCGATCCATTATAAAAACCAAATTGTTCAGCTTGTATTTAGCTGCCAACATGGCTGCTTCCCAAGACTGACCTTCGTCTTGCTCACCGTCGGATACTATACAAAAAACATAATGTTTTTGCTGGTTTATTTTAGCCGCTATAGCCATACCCACCGCTACCGAACTCCCTTGCCCTAAAGGACCTGAAGAATGTTCTAAAGAAGGCATATGCTCAATAGCCGGATGACCCTGTAGGTCCGAACCCAGCTTACGCAAAGTTTTTAATTTTGACTTAGGAAAATATCCTGCGTGCGCCATAGCTGCGTATCTAATTGGTACGTTGTGTCCGCAGGATATACAAAGCCGGTCTCGTTCTTTCCATTTGTAATTTTTGGGATTATGACGCATTACGTCAAAATACAAAGCCGTAAAAATATCGGCCAAACCTAAAGGCCCGGCCGTATGCCCCGAACCTGCCACCGATAGCATTTTAATCACGTCTTGCCGGATAGCATTGGCTTTGCGCTCCAGCTGCTCAATTGAAAATTGTTTGGTTTTGTTAGAAGTTGTCATAAATTAATTATACCATGTATCAAGTTATGGCAGACTTAAATTTATTAACCGCTTCCTTAGGATCATTATTGGAATCATCGCTTCCAAAAATTCCACTGCCAATCGAAAACGCACTCACTCCAGCCTCGGCTAACATTTTTATATTTTCCTCGCCAACCCCGCCATCAACTGCAATTACTAAGTTTGGGTACATTTTTTTAATTTCTTTAACTTTATCGACAGTTTCGGGAATAAAACCTTGCCCACTTTTACCTGGGTGTACCCCCATAACTAAAACTCGAGTTACTTCGTCTAAAGCGGTTTTAAATTTTTTTGGTTGCGATTCAGGATTTAAAGCCACGCCTAATTCAAAACCGTATTTTCCAGCTGCTTCGATTGTTCCGTCCAGGTCGTCAGTAGCTTCGACATGAATATAAACTCTACCCGCGCCAGCTTGATCACAAGCATCAAAATATTCAACCGGGTTACCGACCATTAGATGCAACTCAATACTTAAACCTGCTGGAGGCTTTGGCATTTGACCAATAGAAAAAGAGACGGTCTGTACAAAATTACCGTCCATAATATCTACTTGCACCCAATCGACTTTACCAGCAACAGATTCCATGCGCTGTGCGGCAACTGCCGGGTCGTCGGTAAGAATGGCCGGGATGATTTCTATGTTCATAAATTAATTGTCATCTCGACCGGAGTGACCGGAGGTCACGAAGCGGAGAGATCTTCTAGCTTAATAAGCTAAAAAAACTGGAAGATCCCTCGACTTCGCTTCACTTCGCTCGGGATGACAAATTAGTAGTTAACTTCCTACCTTTCAATTCTTCTTATTTTCTCCACCCTCCTTTTAAATCTTGGCGCTTTATTGAAAGCAGTTTCCATCCAAACATCTAAAACTTTTTCGATCTTACGTGGATCGGCCCAGTCAGCTCCAAAGCATAAGACATTGGTATCGTCATCTTCGCGAGAAGATTTGGCGACCTTAACAGTAAATGCGTTTACTGCTCTAATACCCTTAATTTTATTAGCCACAATACAAACGCCAACCCCACTGCCACAAATTAGCAATCCACGGGAATCTTTAGTTTTAGAAACTTTTTCGGCCACGGCTTTGGCATAATCAGGATAATCATCCCGCGCGTCGTATTTAACATTACCCATATCCTCAAACTCATGCCCGTGCTGAGCCAAATGAGTCTTTATGCGTTCTTTTAGTTGAAATCCGGCGTGATCGGCGCCTAAAAATATTTTCATGGGATAATTTTTCAAATATTAGAATATTACTAATTCTAACACGATTTAGGCCCCTCAACTATTTATTAACCTAACTATATCGGCTTCTTTGATATCTCCCGGAATTGTTTTAACTATATTCCCTTCTTTGTCAATTAATATATGGGTATTGGTAAAACGTATCCCATATGAATTAGACACAGTCCCCCGTGAATCCATAGCGATTGGGAAAGAAATGTTTTGATTATTAACAAAGCCGCTAGCTGTACTTGCCGGCTCTCGTAAATTAACGCCGATTACTTCTACTTGATCACTATACTTATCATACATTTTACTTAATTTAGGCATGTCACGCCGACAATTATGGCACCATGAAGCCCAAAAATCTAACACGACCGGTTTGTCTCCACGGTATTCTGCTAAAGATATATTTCCTCCGTCGAGCCTAGGTAAAGTAAAGTCTATTGCTGCTCCACTAGAAGTGCCAAATCCTGCTCCATGACCACCCCCGCCGGCGAACTGCCCACCGTTTACTAAAATACCAATACCTAGAAGTCCGGCAATTACAGCGACTAAAATAAATAATGACTTACCTTTCATTACAAAATATTATAATACTTCGTAAATACGATCGTAATCTATAAAATCAAAAATTTGATAGAAATACGATACCCAAACTTGCAAACTGTCGGTTACTAATAGGATTCCCAAGAAGACTAGGAAAACTCCACCAACTATCGATATAACATTCAAATACTTCGTAATCTTTGTAAGATACTTGGTGGTGTGACCAATCCCCAAAGCAATAAGTAAAA
>CAXGXT010000083.1:0-3326 GCA_964013765.1 uncultured bacterium
ACCTGGCAAGCTTATCATTTGCGATTGGTGCGACCGTTAGTCCAGGTTTAGGGGTGGTGGTGTTTATAGTTTTTGCGGCGTACGGCCGGACCCGTATGCCATTATTGCATTCATATTTTTTAAAGGTAAGCCCAACCAGAAAGTTAAAAGCTACGTATATGTCTTTACATGCTTTTTTTGCTTCATTAAGCACTATGTGGGTACCAATTTTTTTGGGGTATGCGGTAAGCAGTTTTGGGGTCTATGTCGGTTACAGATGGTTTGGAGTAGGTATGGTATTATTGTTGGCAGTAATTTATTTTTTCCATTCAATGAGGATAAGGTACGCAAAGCAACAAATATAAGCCATGCTTTTTAAACGCATTAAAAAATTAAAAGAAAAATACAGGCGAAAGTTTTTTTTAATTGCCACGATTGCAGTTTTGATTCTAGCTGGATCGTTAATGCTGACCGTTGCAGATTTTAGTGATGGCCAAGAACCGATTTGGGGAGTTACGTTTAGTCAAAAGTTTGCCAAAGAATTGGATTTAAATTGGCGGAAAGTATATATCGCCATGCTCGATGATCTAAAGATTGACCATGTAAGGTTGGCAGCCTATTGGGACGAAGTCGAGCCGGTCGAAGGGGAATTTCATTTTACCGATCTGGACTGGATGTTAAATCAGGCCCAGCGTCGAGATGTTAAAGTTACTTTGGCAGTTGGTAGACGCTTACCACGTTGGCCTGAATGTCATTTGCCTACGTGGTCAAGCCATTTAGACGGTCAGCAATTGGATGAACCAGTTGCAAATTATATTTCTCGGATAATTGAAAGGTATAAGGGGCATATAGCAATTGATCGTTGGCAGGTAGAGAACGAGCCTTTGCTACGGGTATTTGGGATTTGCCCAAAATTTTCTTTAGATCAATTAAAATCTGAAGTCGCATTGGTTCGTAGTTTAGATCCAAGCCGACCAGTGATGACAACTGACTCGGGAGAATTATCTTTATGGTTACGAGCATCAAAACCTGTCGATACTCTTGGAGTAACAATGTATTATCGGACCTGGAATCCTATTCTAAAAAATTTCCGATACCCTTGGCCGCCTGCTTACTATGCCTACAAGGCAGCGTTGGCTGGCAAACTTAGAGGTGTAGATATTATTGGGAGCGAGTTACAGGCTGAGCCATGGCCACCAAATCATCTTTCATTTACGGAAATAGATCCAGGTTTACATTCAAAACTTTTGAATACAGAAGAATTGATCGGTAATATTGATTTTGCCAGACGAACCGGTTTTGGTGAGCATTATCTATGGGGAGTAGAGTGGTGGTATTGGCTAAAAGAAAATGGCCAACCTGAGGTTTGGGAGTTGATGCGTAATTTGTGGTCATAGGTTTATTTGCGTTTACCCTTAATTTATGTTTTAGCTAGCCTTGTCTTGCCATAAGGCTTATTTTTGATTAGAATAAGCCCATGGTTTCTTCAAAAGTTTCTTCAAAGAATGATGATAAATGGGGGGTTATTGGGCACAGGTCGGTTGTTTCATATTTACAAAAAAATTTAAGCAACAATACGGTCGCTTCGGCCTATTTATTTACTGGTCAGGAGGGTTTAGGCAAAAATACGGTTATTGAAAAATTCTTAGCTGCGTTAATGTGTCAGTCGCATAAAGACCCAATCCAGTCTTGTCAGTCGTGTGCAATCTGCAAGCAAGTTAATGGTCGGGTGCACCCAGACGTTAACTGGCTTGAGCCTGAAGAAAACAAGTCTATAAGTGTAGCCGAGGTAAGGGATTTACGCTCACGTTTAGGCCAAACTGCTTTGCTAAATAGTTATGCCGTGGCTGTAATTTCTCAAACTTCATTACTTAGTGAGGCAGCGGCCAATGCTCTGTTAAAGATTATTGAAGAGCCGAAAGGTAAGACCATTTTTTTGTTGGCTACCGATAAACCTGCTTTGTTGCCGAGAACAATATCTTCACGATGTCAGGTTTTGCAATTTCAACCGGTTGCTAAAAAAATAATTTTTGACTATTTAATAGCTCAGGGTTTTACAGAAGATAAGTCAAATCAAATAGCTGATTTGTCGGCTGGTTTACCGGGGCAAACTATTAAGTACTCACAAGATGGTTTGTTATTTGAAGAAGTGATGTCCGAGGTATCTCAGTTTATCGATTTATG
This sequence comes from uncultured bacterium, assembly GCA_964013765.1. GTDB lineage: Bacteria > Patescibacteriota > Patescibacteriia > Buchananbacterales > CAXGXT01 > CAXGXT01. The sequence continues at coordinate 2,164 of CAXGXT010000083.1, forward strand.
GGAATTATCTCCAGGCAAGCGAGTTGGTAGTATTGAACGAATCTTGGCCGATGCCGGACGTGATTTTGCAGCTAAATCAAATTGGCTTAAAAATCATCTCCCGATATGGCTTGGTGTTGCTAGAGATATTATGTTAACCCAAAATGGTCAATCGAGTTTAGTAAGTAATAGTTTTGAATCGGGACGGATATTAAATTTGGCTAAATTGTGGTCTTCGCGCCAGACGCTTTCGTTAATAAATAAGTGCCAACAAGCACATATTAATTTACTAACAAATGCTAGTCCAAATCTCGTGGCGGCAAACGTAATGTTAAGTGTTTAATTTATTTTTAAACTATAATTCATTTTTATGAGTAACAAAAAAAATCTCTTCTATCTAACTCTGGCGCTAACTGTTTTTTTGGCCGGATGTTCGTTGCGTTTAGGAAATAGCGGTCCAGAAGCCGGAGTTTATAAATCTTTTGATAAGGGGGAAACCTGGGGTGGTAAGAATCGAGTTATTGCCTCTTCTGGGATAGGTAACCTTGCTTTTTTGAATATTGTGGACTTGTATGAGGATCCTAGTGATAACAAGGCTCTGTACGCAACTACTCAAACCAACGGACTTTTCTATACTTACAACGGCGGTGACAGCTGGCAGCAACCAGCCCAGTTAACAGCCGGTTTTTTGAAATCTATCGCAGTCGATCCTAAAGATCGTTGTACGATCTACGTAGCAGCTACAAATAAAGTACTAAAAACAATTGACTGTAATCGATCCTACGTAGAAGTTTATGTTGATTCTAGGCCAATCGCGGTCAGCTCTGTGGCCGTAGATGGCTTTAACAACAATGTTATTTACGCCGGGAGTGAAGGTGGAGAAATCCTTAAGAGCACAAACGCTGGCGGAAGTTGGGCGACTATCAATAGGTTTAATAATCCAGTTCGAAAAATTATTGTCGACCCATTTGACACTCGGACTATATACGTTGCCACTGAGAAAAAAGGAATATTTAGGTCAGACAATGGCGGAGTAACTTGGCGCGACTTAAACGATGGCTTAAAGCCATTCTCTGGCGGACTAGATTATCGGAATTTAATTATAGACCAGAATAGTCAAGGAAATTTATTGTTGGCTACTCGTTACGGTATCATCAGAACAGCCGATGGTGGGCGTACCTGGG
>CAXGXT010000084.1:0-3293 GCA_964013765.1 uncultured bacterium
ACTGCGAGGTAAAGAAGACTGGATCCACTATTTTACGGCTATTGGAATATCCACCGAAGCCGCTGTTGTGCTGTTACCACTGATTGGTCTAATGGATGTAACCCTAGCTATTTTAATTTTAATAAAACCATACCGACTTGCCTTGCTTTGGATGGCAGCCTGGGGACTAAGCACTGCCCTGATCAGACCATTGACCGGAGGGTCAATCTGGGATTTCGTAGAACGTTTCGCCAACTGGGGAGCACCCCTAGCCCTATACTTCGTAATTAAAGAAACAAATCCTTTTATAAAAATTTGGAAAAAATTTAAAAAATAAAATAAAAACAAATGCGCCTGGCCAATCGAAACTCAGATTTTGCTAAACTTTTACTCCGCCTTGGAATTGCCGGAGTTTTTTTGTACTTTGGAATTAATGCAGTTCAAAACCCAGTTGGACAAGGGGCTATCTGGATCACTCCACAAATTGGTAGCGTCCTAGAAGGCTTAATTTCAGTTTCTACCTTTATGATGCTTTTCGGTATTATTCAGATCTTAATCGGCGCGCTAGTATTGCTAGGCGCTGCTTTTAAATTAGCTACGGCCGCCGCCGCCATTGCTTTACTGGGGATAGTAATCAACTTGGGTAGTGTCTCACTAAACGACATTGTTTACCGTGACTTTGCTTTGTTCACAGCCGCTTTATTACTTTTCTTTGAAGGTCCTGGGAGATATTCAATGCAGCGATAAGGATACTCAAAACCATACAAAAATACAGCTCCCCACTTCACTCCTCGACAAGCTCGGGAGTTTCACGGGGCAAGCAAACTGATAAAATCTATTTGCCTGTCCTTCCGAAGCCCCGAAATGAAATTGAGGGGCGAAGGAGTAAGCCGTATTTTTTTAAAGCTATAATAATGTTTTACCGAAGAGAATATGGATCAGAAGCTATTCCATTATTAAATTCTGCATTAAATCCTGGTACTAAATGCCCATTAAACCACATGTCTGCTGCTACAGCCTCTTCGCCAAATAAACTTGGGATATGGTAATCAGACCAGATAAAGCTGGCTCCTCGAGCTCTCCAGTCAGCACCTGAATCTCCGGTAGGATTGTCAATTGGTTCAGCTAAATCACTAAACATGTAAGTACGAACAGTATCGCCTGGCTCAGCTCCAGATACCGTACCGATCAGGAAAAAACGCTTCCCTTGTACAATTTCCATGTATTCACTTTCAAGATGACTAAAGGCGAAGCCCATAACTCCATCCGATGGTATTTCGTCATACTTAGTAGACACGCGTTCACCATCATGCTGAATATACAAATTTGTGAAACTAATATTGTCGCTAGTAGCCTGAGTAGTGAAATCAACAGCACCCAGTAAAATAGGTAATCCTTGATTTGAATCTACTGTTACATCAAAGGCAAATAAACGCAGCTCACCATTACTTAACGATGTGTCGGCCTCCAACGGCCTAGCCTCGGTCGCAGTCGTAACAGAAGGAATAGAGGTATGTAGAATCTTAGCCGTACTAGTAGAGCTAACGTACTTCTCTTCGGCAGTAGCCCCTGAAATAGAGCCAGTAGCTTTTATACCATTTTTACCACCAATCCCAATCACTACGTCAGCATTAGGTGTACCAGGATGATTTAACCCACTACCTGAAATAGTCGCTGTATCAACAAAGACATCAATAATTAATTCTCCGCCGTCGGGGATTAATAAATAGTTACTAGCTTCTGGATTATTCGAGAAAAGGAATGTAAATGAGCCAGTATTGGGAATTCCACTACTTCCTAAGAACTGTCCGGTAGCTTGATTTCTTAAGCTTACGTTTAGAATGTCTGAGTATTCGGCATTGGCCGTACCAACTTCACCTGCATCCCCTAACCTGACAGTTAGCTCGTTAAGAAATAAGTCTTCATTTGTGGCCGACAATTTAATACTGTTAATTAACTGATCTGTGGCTCCTGATAAAATTAAACTTTTGTCCGGAGTGTTGTGGTTTTCAACAGTAAGTCCTCCTGAACTTACCAAAGTAAACAGTGCTCCATTGTCTTTGATCACCTCAACTTCGGCCGGATCTCCAGTACTTACATTTGATGCTTTAATTGCCCTATCCCAGGTAATCCCAAGCTGCAAATGATCACCATCGCGAGCTGTTGAAGAAATATCTCCTTTTAACTCGACCGGAATAGAGGTACCTGGGGCAATCACGAATGGTTGAGCCAAAACAAAGGTAATTACAGCATTTCCTTCGGGCGCACTCGTAAGCAACTGACTATTGCCGTTGAAATAAAGCTGTAAACCATGAACCTCACCAACACTTTTTTGGATTTTTACCTCTTCAATCCTAACCGCCTCCACAGACTCTTCAGCACTGAAGTTCCATGAACCCAATAGTACGTCATCTGCGCCGATCACTAATGTGCCGTCTGTTGGCTCAGGATTTCGGGTGACTCTTAGACTAGCAATACCGGCCTCTTCGGCAGCCTCAAGAGTCGATGGATAAAGATGTTGATAAGCATTTTGCAAAAAACCAATTGCTCCTAATGCGCTTATGCCATCAACATAAGCGTCTATACTTATCACTACGTTATCACTCATCCAAGTACATAATGATCTAATCTCTTGTTGACCACAATACATCTTATTAGTTAAATACCCAGTGAAATCTTGTTCCGACAAGGCCGGCCACCGACTGTTTTCTGTTAAGTTCCTATAATAATCTAAAACACCAACCTTAAAACCTTCCTGGGTAATTGGTTGTGATTTCCTCTCAACCGTTACGATCACCGTGGAACTTCCTAAAGTATAAGCAGCCTGAGAATCATTTAAATGATCATTATCAGGAATTTCAAAAATCTCAGATTGATCATGGAATGTTGTACTGTGAACTAGCTCTCCAAAATCTTCATCGATAGTAAGTCCCGAGCCTTCCTCTATTTCATCTAAAGTAGATGGGTACTTTTCTAGGTACGCTTCGAATATCTCTCCAAGATCCCTTGCTCCACCAGGCACGTCTGTTACCTCTGTAAATCGGGGTACTGCAATTACTACTAACTTATCGCTACTCGCCCACCCGCAACCTATCCGATCGTACCGAATCCTATCGTCAAAAGTATTACAATACACGATTCGCCCCGGCCCATCCGTATCTAACTCAACTTCAATTCCTGATTCTTCTACTGCTATCTCGATAATTCTTTCTACGTCAGCAGTCGTAAGATCGTCTCCAAAATCGTATACTCCTACCTGCACCTCAGCACCAGGACCTGGACCAGAATCCGCCCGGTACTCAGAGCCAGCCATT
>CAXGXT010000085.1:0-3292 GCA_964013765.1 uncultured bacterium
TCTCCTATAGTGGCTCGATCGCTACCTAATAACGCTAACAGCCGGGCTTGTCGGCGCGGCATTAGGTTTTCATAACCATCTGCGCCAGGTAATCCATACAATAAGTGGGTCCCCGGTGCTAGCAAGGTAGAGTTAAAATTAAATGAATCTAGAGGATCAGACCCGTATGGCACGGTTAACTTTTGCCATTCACTTTGACCAGGTAAAAAGCTAATGACCTTTCCCAAATTCTGGCCTGGATTTTGACTAATCAGTTCGGCTGTTTCCGGAATAGTCGTAACGGCTTCTTTGGCTAAAGTCGGATGGAAAAAACTAAAAATTAGGATAAAGCTCAAGGCAGATAAAACTACTAAATTACGTTTGTCCTTTATTGAATAATCGCCTTGCTTATTAATTCTATAAACAGCAATTACCCCGAGTAAAATAACGATTAGGGAAAATAAATAAGTTGGGTTACTTAAACTAAACATTCCAACCAGCTGATTTAGAGCATTATCAATCACCTGATAATAATGCTCTATCGGCAAGCCAGAAGTTTGAGATAATAAATTTCGTTCAAAAAAGGTATTCAAAAAACTCTGCAGCTGCGACCTAAACGTATTTATGCTAAAACTCACTGCCAAACTTAGACCTAATACGGTTACCCCCAACCAGACGAAAATCTTGGCCCAGGGTTTTTTCCATTCCCCTATCTTAGAATAATTATCCAAACCAAATGCGGCCAAAACACTGGCAGCAAAAAAACCGAGGAACATCCAACGCGACGGCCCACGAAATCCAGAGATAACTGGTAATTTATTTATTAACCAATAGAGGGGTGAATATTTTATACCAATAATTAATGACCCTAAAAATATCCAAGTCATAAAACGCGCTACTTTATTTTTAACCGCTAGCCCAATAACTAAAAAGAAAAGAGGGATCAAGCCAATATACAATAAACTCTCTGCCTGACCTACAAATGGCAATCGTAAATACGGTAAGTATATTTTAGGTAAATCCCAAATCGTAAACGCCCCGACCGACGCCTCGACAAAACTTAAAGCGCTGGCGCCGCGCGCCGCAAAGTTTGAGTAAATAATAGTTGGGTATAATTGGATAAAACCTATCAAACCACCGATCACTGTCATTCCAATAAAACTGAATAAAGTTTTTTTACCTAAAACCAAAGCGAATAAAGCAGCCCCAACCAAAACCATCATCATCCAATTGTAATGAGCTGATAAGAACATCCAACCCAGAGCTAGGCCTCCAACTAAAATTTTTATGGCAGTTTTGGTCCACTTTGCTTCAGATGATTGGTTATAGCTTTTTAAAAGTATCAAAAAGATAAGCGGTAAGATCGGGAACGTACTAACAATACTAAGATCTGGCGCTATAAACCATTGGCTAAAAATAAATATTAAACTTCCAAAAATCTGGGCTAACGTTGAAAGTTTTAATTCTTTTAAGAATAAGGCAGTAAATACACCGGCTAAACCTAAATTAACAAAAATAACCCAGCCATAAGCCGTAATGGCGGGAATAAATTTAAAAGCTAGCAAATTTAACGGCGAAAAAAGCCCTCCGGTAAAAAACGATGGGAAACCCGAAACAATATTGGGATTCCAAAAAAAGCTTGTCCCGGCCACCAACGATGACCGATAAAATTCAAGATTCGGTAAAACTAAATATAAAAAATCGGCATTGGTAAAAGTCTGCCCGAAAAATAAAACCGGAGACAAAACTAATACTACTGGCAGTAAAATGTAAAAATATTTTTTTAGATTCATATGATCCTATCCTGACCTACTGGCATAATAAACTTGCCCCCGCCTTGTCGAAACTCTTTTTCTTTATCCAGGATTACGTCCTTATAATTCCAGGCTAAAAGTAAATAATAATCTGGCGGATCTTTTCGGGCCTGGTCAATATGCACTACCGGGATATGCATGCCCGGAGTTAGTAAACCAACTTTAACTTCTAGCCCTTCGGTGGCATAAGAAATATCCTTCCCCCCAAGACCAAAATAGTTTAATAAAGTATTACCTTTAGCCGGCGCACCATAAGCGGCTATCGTACTCCCTTTATCTTTCAGAGACTTAACTAGCTCTACTACTTCCTCTTTCAAGGCTTTTACTCGCCCAGCTAATTCTAAATACGAATCAAATTTGTCCATGCCTAAATCTTTTTCTTTTTTCACGAAATTGTTAACAGAAGACTCAACCGGGTGCTGACCTTTTTTTCCCGAAAAAACTCTTAAAGAAACTCCTTGAATAGGATTAGTTTCAACTTTAAAAATTTCCAGTCCAAATTTTTCAAAAAAACTCAATAATGGTCGCACAGACAAATAAGAAAGATGCTCATGATAAATTGTATCGAAAGTTAAATTTTCAAACATGTCTACTAAATACGGGGCTTCTATGACAAACACTCCATCGTCAGACAAGAGAGTTGAAACTCCCTCAAGTACATCGTGCAAATTATCTATATGCGCAAACACGTTATTGCCCACCATAACCTTGGCCGTTCCATGTTTTTCTTTTATCTCACCGGCTAATTTGGCGGTAAAGAAATTAGCTAAAGTCGGTATTCCTCTTTCGTTTGCGATCTTTGCAATATTGCGGGCCGGATCGACTCCTAAAATCTTTGCGCCAGACTCTTTAATGACTTCCAAAAAATGTCCGTCGTTACTTCCCAACTCAACCACTAGATCGTCTTTTGAATTTATAAAATTTTTGGTAAGCGCCTCGGCATAATCTCTAAAATGTTTTGAAGCTGGCATGCCCGATGAATGGTAGACATAGCCTTGAAACATTAAATCTGGATCAACTACATCGCCTAACTGCACAAAATTACAGTTGGTACAAAAAAGAACCCTCAGGGGGTACTTTGGTTCTACCTGCTCTATCTGGTCCGACTTTAAAAAAGCGTTAGCCAGAGGTTGCTCACCCAAGTCTAAAAAAGGTTTAAGGGTTGATTGACTGCAAACCCTACAACTAGTTTGTTCTTTAACTCCAGCGTCCTTTTGATTGTCGTTCATAATGTTCTATAAAACCTTGTTTTGATCTAAGTTTTCCCCACCAATCCTTATTATCAATATACCATTGTACTACTTCAGAAATATGATCATCGAACAACGGCTTTGACGGTGACCAATTAAATTCATTTTTTATTCGAGATGAATTGGGTGCATAACGGAGGTCTGAACCAGGTCTGTCATCTACATGGAATCGCCAATCTTTTAGATCCTTTCCAATAAGTTTAGCAATCGCTTCGATTACTTCCATATTTGTCTTTTCATTACCGGACA
>CAXGXT010000086.1:0-3255 GCA_964013765.1 uncultured bacterium
TTGCTGTTGAATAATCAAATTCAATGTCCTTACCGCTAAACCAAGTATTTAGAGCCATTACAAAAGCGTCTGCCCAGCCCTCTTTACTGTCTTCGACAATATGTGGTTCTAATTTTTTTCCAGTTTGTTTTTTAATTTGAGGCAATTGCTGAACATTATCCGATTCAACAGCAAATCCTAAGCCTGCTCCACACATCAAGATATACATAATCTCGCCAAAGTCTCGCAATTTAGTTGGAGCAATATAAGAACAATTATATGCCCAAACATTCGACTTACGGCATGGCTTACCGGCCGACCAGAACAATCTCATCGAAGGACATATATCTTGATTGAGAATACCGAGCCTAACATCTCGATACTCTTCTTCGGTTAACTTATCCTTCATGTCCTCTTTCATAAAATTCATAAACCGATCAACTGTTTCGACCCAAGTTTCTCGTCGACCTAGCTCATCGACCCAGCGTGAATACATTTGATAAAAGATAAATTCGGCATACGGATTACTAAAATACTGACTACTAACTTCCACCGCCTTTTTCGTAGCCGGAGAAATATAGCCCTGTTCTTTACGATATTTTTTGTGTTCCTGACGATACAAAATATAAGCCTTGGCGGTTTTTACAAAATCTTCAATAATTAGCTCCTCTTCAACTAGGTCTTGTATTAACTCAACGGTCGGTGCAAAATTTTCTTGCCCGGAAACCTTTTTTAACTTTAATAGGTCATGATAAACTTTGCGGGCAATAAATGCTGCTTGTACTTCACCACCTTCATTCGTAGCCTGAAATGCACGCTGTGCCGCCCGAATAATTTTATTGATGTCAAAATAAACAACTTCACCAGTTCTTTTACTAATCTTGGTAATAGTTTGTAGGTCAGCCTGGGTAAGCAATAATTTGGTATGCATATTATTAATTAGTTTTTAATTTTAGTAATTTTTTGTTAATTTTTTCACTTATAAATAAATTATTTCTAACAACCACTACCTCATAAGCACCGAACAAAAGGGCTGTATAAACTAAATCACCAAAGAACATGTTTCTAAAAAAAGGAATTGCTAAAGTATACGAAGTTAATAGTCCCGACAAAGTTTTTGGATACCAAGCTGAAAACATCCACACCGCCCAATTGGTGATTACGTAAAACATTATTGACGACAGCATACTGGCCAGCAATACAGTTGAAGCCGACTTTCTATTCTTTGTTAGATAACCAATCAGACCGACCAAGGCAAAGCTGCCATAAACTGCCACCATCAACTTAAATGAATAAAAACCTATAAACAGATCGCTAGCAAACATGACCACCAAGGGCAAGACCAATGCGTATCGTGCTCCCAAATAAACTCCAGCGAAAAGTGCTAGAGCTACAATTGGAGTGGCGTTCCAAATATGAGGCAGCAACCTTCCTGCTACGCCAATAATTATCAGCATCAAACTTAAAATAACTATCCGCTGCTTGCTCATTACAAATTCTTCCTAAAATTGATCGTCTGAAAACCGGAAAACTATATCATCTCCGGCCGTAACCAGATAACTCGAAACTCCAACCTGAGCATACTCACCGTTTACCCAATACTGCCACCATTTAGTTTTGGACTCTTGTTGGCTAGAATTATCTATTGATTCGATAAATATACCTAGCTCCCCGCCAAAATCCTTGTAAGAAAATTCTACGGCTTCTTGCTCGGTTACTCTTAGTAATACATCAAACAAATTTTCACCGCTATTAATTTCAACATCGCTAAATTTTAGAATCTCGTCAGCCCCGTTTTCTAGATTAAATTCCAAACTTAAAGTCTGGGCGACTTGTTCGCCTGCCAAAGGTGCTGTTGATGATGGTTCATTAGCTATTCTTGGTAAACCAAAACCAACGACCAGTGCGATGATTACGACTAATCCGGGGATAAAAAAATTAGCTAGCTTATTTTTAGGCATATCAAATTATTAATGATTGATTCCCTTTTTAAAACTAACTAATCCTGTCCTATTTTATATAAGTCCTAAGAATTATTATGCGTCCTGCCTTATCTAATGAAGAATCCGGCACTGTTCATCAATTCTTGGAATTGAGGTTGTAGCTGAGGAAGATTTAACTTCACTGTTTCAACAATCCGAAACAATTGTAACATGCCTAAAAAAATAGTGTCAAACTGTTGATAAATTCTTAAATATTTTCAATACAAATAGGCTAATCAAAGCTAATAAGCCCAAAAACTTACTTCTAAAAGCCCACTTAATCTGATATATTTAAGTGATACTGATTTATGCTTTTCCAAAAAGATAAACTAAACGTTTTCGAAATCATCTCCCTAGTATTGCTGGTAAGCACCGGAGTGGTTTTGATCGGTCTACAACTTAAAACCATTGGCTGGCCACTACTCCTGGTCGGCTTTTTAAGTTTAACCTTGTGTCGAAAAAAGTTTGCCAAAGATTTGTTACTTATCTTTATCTCGCTGGCAATGCTTGGCTTAACTCGGATTACTACCGACCTTAATACTGCCCATATTTTTGAAATGGGTACGGTTTTAATCCTGGCCGTGGGTATCCCCTACTACGTATCTCGTTATATTTATAAAGATTACTTGGTCCGCTTTTCTTTTCACCACGGTCGAAAATGGTACAAAAAAGAAATTTATTATATTTTTGGAACTGCTTTAATCACCTACTTCCTTTTACCTTTTTACTTTAACAGTACTGGCGCGCATCTAAATTGGACTGTTGAACCAGGCACTTGGAATATTATAAAACTTTTTATTGGCACCAACGTGGTTGGGCTATGGGATGAATTGTTTTTTATTAGCACAGTCCTAGGAATCTTAAGACGATTCCTTTCTTTTCATTGGGCAAATTTGGTTCAAGGAATTTTGTTTACCTCGTTTCTATACGAACTAGGTTTCACCGGCTGGGGATTTATAATGATTTTTTTCTTCGCCCTAATTCAAGGGTTAGTGTTTAGAAAAACAGAATCGCTATTATACGTAATAACGATTCATTTAACTTTGGATCTGATTCTGTTCTTGGCCTTACTTAATTTGCACCATCCATCTTGGCCTAGTATTTTTGTAAACTAAAATTCTAGGCCATTCTCGAGCATAGTTTTTCTTAACTCGTCGTACCAAATTTTGTAACCTGCGCCAGACAGATGAAATCCATCAGTGGCGTAGTATTTTTTTACGTCAGTTATTAAAACGTCGTCTTTCTTTTCACGAAACAAAGGTACAAACGCTGCGTCGTTTTCGGCCGCCACTTC
>CAXGXT010000087.1:0-3243 GCA_964013765.1 uncultured bacterium
AAACCTTTTTTAAGTCTTCTCCAAAATCAACTTTAATTTTTTTAAGTTTATCTCGCATGTATTTTTAGGAAGTAGGAAGTAGCTTGTAGGAGGTAGTAAAGTTAATCATAGTTGATTTATACATTTCATAAATTATTTATACTTTATATTTATCATTCCTACATCCTACTTCCTACCAGCTACCTCCTAGGTTTCGTGCCTTTTAGCTAAAAAGAAAAATTCTAACATAGTTAAAAAGAAAATAAGTAATAGAGTCGTCCACCAAGTCAATAAACCTTTAGCCTGGAGGGCCAAGGAACCAGTGATCAAAACAGCAAAGAAAAAACTTTGCCTGACCGAGTACTCTAGCCGCTTGTACATTAATTGCCTACGACTAAAGCGAAGTCTGAAAGCAAATGAAATCGAAAAGAATGTACCGTACATAGCCACAAACAAAGATACATAAAACAGTGTAAAACCCCAACCACTTGTTTGGGTGGGGTCAATTAAATTTATGACTAAAACTAGTGCTCCCCAAGCCAAAATAGTGGCTAATATACTAAGGAGATTAAAAGCGCGTAGTGACATGTATATTTTAAATGTTAGACCAAATTATACCATAAAAAATAAGTCAGCAAAAAGTCCGGTCTCGGTCGCATGCCTATCATGCGACCGAGCCGAACCGGTACCCTCCCGTCGTAGTTTATGAATGCCAATCGCACCACCATCTTCTAGGATGTCTCATTGGATTCCTTAGTACACGATGGCACCTACTTCTCTTTTGAATACACACTGCCAAAAGAACAATCATAATAGTCATTACTATCATCGCGGGCAAAACCCATATCCACTTAGCCCCGGAAAGCATGATATGAATTACGATTTCCCAGAAAACAACGAAACCCAAAATTACTAAACACTTTATCAATTTAGTTGAACTGGAACTATGCCTCTTAGCTCCATCAAAAAAACTTATCAGACATAACGCCCCGAAACCAGACAATAAGGCTACTATCAAAGTAAGGCCGACGTGAGCGGATAAATGGTCTAGCACTTTCTGTAAAAACGAAGACATGGTTCACTCCTCGTGAAGGAAATTTAAAGGAATTTAGAGAACAACCGAAAAAACCATTACTTTAAAAACCATATTCCTGAATATGCAAACTGTCAATCAAACTAAATACCGAATTCTTTGCACTGATGGTTCATTTAATTCCTTTAAAATCTTATGTTCACGTAACCTAATTTCTTGAGCCACAACAGACGACAGACAAGCAATGGTAACTGTACCATTTTTAATATATAAAATTTTTACTTTTTTTGATGCCCTGGCTCCAACCGCTTTAGCTAAAATCTGATTAAAACGATCAATAAGTTGCGAGGCCTGCACGCGATTATTAATCCCAGCCTGTTTCAAATTTTTATTAAGAAGCTTTTCTAGTTTGATTAAAGACATATTAAAATTCTCTAAATTCACAAAAATCATTAAACCCACATGTACGACAACGATAAATCTTATCTTTTATCTTACCAGATCGAACATCTTTTATTCTACTTAAAATCTTAATCTTACCTTTTTCAATTTCTTTATCTGAAAAACTAAAAGTAACTTTTGTATTTCCGTCTAGATATAAATAAGAAGCCTTAAAAACTTTTTCCCCAGTCTGAACCCCATCTTGTTGGACTGCCAACCAATATATCAATAATTGCTCTCGATCGGACGTGGTCAATTTCTTTTTGTCTTTAGCCGCACCAGTTCGATAATCAATTAACTCTACTCCATCCTCATTACTGTCTACCCGATCAACAACCCCACTAATAGTATAAGTTTCGCCTTCGTCTTCCAAGTCTAATTTAAAAGGCCTGTCTAAATACACAGGGGTTACTGGATTAACTTTTAAACTATTATAATATTCGGTTAAAAACTTCTTTCCGCGTTTGCGATATTCAGCCTGAATTTCTTGATTCGGATACCAATCATCTACCCAACATACGTCATAAATTTGGATTAACTCATCCAGACTCACGGAAATCTCTGATAAACTTTCAATCTTTGTAGAATCTTTAACTTCTTTGGCTATAGTGTTACCAAATAAATCAACCTGCCGCACCCCCTGTCGACCTAGCAATATTTCAAAAAACTTTCGTAAAGTTTCATGCAAAGATTTGTCGAAAGAAAAAGCTGGACGTGGCTGAGCGCTTACCCCTAGCACGTGTTCCATACGATATTTATGCGGACAATGCTCCGCGGCGCGTAGTTGTGATATTCGGAAATTCCTAGGAGCGTCTTGCTCAACTAGTTCCTCCCCCTGACTGCCTCCATCGCTCGAATAATCAAGGCCAGGAGGGGGAGGGAGATTCTCAACTTTGTTATCCGTACCTTCCACTTCTTCTTTAATTTCCAACCCTAGACCGCCGAGCTCATCTAAAAACCTAGATAGTCTCTTCTTCGTTTTACCGCCATAATTTTCAGCCGAAGTTAAATACAAACCTTGCTTAGCTCTAGTCATGGCCACGTATAAAAGACGACGCTCTTCGGCTAAGTGAATATTTTCTTCGGTTCCGGTTGGCAAGGTCTCTTTAATTAATTCAACAGGCAAAGCAATTGGGTCTCCCCTGTCACTAACTGGAAATCTCCGGTCGACCATACCTACTACAAATACATGCTGGAATTCTAAACCTTTGGCTGCGTGTACGGTCATAATCTTTACAGTATCGGGTCCTTCTCCTTCTCCTCCTACTGCTCCTCCGGCTAACACCCCAGCATCCCCCGCCTCCATCTCTAATTCAATAGCGTCTAGAAATGCAGCCACAGATTTATTTGATGTGCTTTGTTCGAAAGCTTTCATTTTTTTATACAGTTGTTCCAAATTACTAGCCGCCTCGGCAGCCGTTCTTTCTTGGGATTGTAAATTACTTAAATACCCAGAATCTTCTAACCAAGCCAACACCACCTTACTAACTGTCTCCTCACGAGCCAAGTTGGCATGCTTTTCCACTAACTGAGTAAACCGCGTCAGGTTTTCTTGAACTTCACCCTCAATTTTTCCGCCCAATAAATTTATATCCTTGAGTGCGGTCCACAAACTTAAACCTTTTTTTCTAGCTACGTATCCGAGCTCAGCAACTACTTCGACAGAAATATCAAAAATTGGCAATCCTAATATCCTGACTAGCGCGGTATTCTGATGCCTATCTTTTAATAAGGTTAAGTAAGCCAGAACATCCAAAATTACTGACTTTCGATACAAGCCCCGTGAAGCC
>CAXGXT010000088.1:0-3224 GCA_964013765.1 uncultured bacterium
ATTTTTGCTTCAACTGGTGTCGGAATTTTTATATCGGCCACTTACCATAATTTTACAAAAATATTAATGAAAGTTCCTTTTACTACAATTCAATATGAGCAAATGGCTGATTCAGGTAACTACGTGGATGAATACACGGTTTTACGTGAAATGGCTGTTACGCTCGGACGAGTGCTATTATTGGTGATCGTTGCCGTAATTAGTAGTTTTGTTGGGATTCAGTGGACCTTTGTGGCCGCGGCTGTGGCGTCGTTGTTAATGAGCCTATTATAATTCACAATTTATAAATTACAATTTACAAAACCATTACAGCGTCACTAAAAAATAATGACGTTTGTATGGATAAAAAAAGTTTTGAGTTAGAGGAGCGGACTGCAGTTTTTAGCGAATCAGTAATAGATTACTGTCGTCATCTCGGCCCTAATTATTTGATTAGGCCTGTAGCCAGTCAACTACTTAGGTCAGCTACTAGTATCGGGGCAAATTACAGAGAAGCAAACGCTGCTAGTTCGCAAAGGGATTTTAGGAATAAAATATTTATTGCTCGCAAAGAGGCCCAGGAGACAGAATATTGGATAAGGATGTCAGTTAAAGCATCTCCTAATCATAGAGAAGCAGCTGTATGCTTGTGGAAAGAATGCCAGGAACTTTGTTTGATTTTTGGTAAGATAAGCTCCTCTTTGGGTAAAAGGTAGGTTAATATTTTTATAAATTGTAATTTGCAAATTGTAAATATTATGAATCTAGTAAAGCCAAGCGAACATAATTTAAAAAAATGCGTTGAGGTTCTCAATCGTGGCGGCGTTGTTATATATCCAACCGAAACGGCTTATGCTTTGGGCGGTAAGTTTTCGAATAAAAAAGCAGTCGCTCGAATAATGAAGATAAAAAAACGTCGTGATCCGAAGTTTACTTTAGTCGCGTCGAGTTTATTTCAGGTTGAAAAGGTTTTTAAGTTAAGTACAGCTCAGAGATCTTTGGCAAAAAAATATTGGCCAGGGCCTTTGTCGATAATTGTTTCTTCGAAATACGCGGTCCGGGTGCCAAATAATAAAGTAGCTCGCAGTCTTGCGCGGCGGGCGGGGGAGCCTTTGCTGGCAACTTCGGCAAATTTAGCTGGCGGCAGGACTCCAGTCACGGCCAAGGAAATTTATAAAATATTTTTTAGGCAAAAAAATCAACCAGATTTAATTTTAGATGCGGGTAAAATAAAAACAAAAAAACCCTCGACCGTGGTAATGGTCGAAGGGGATGAAGTTAAAATTATTAGGCCAGGAGAAATTATCTTATAGGCCACTAGTACCTACGCCAACAAATTCTAATCCAACTCGGTCAACTCCTTGACCAAGAACGTATCCGTTTACCACTGGCACTTTTGTTCTATCTCCCTGATATGGAAATCCCTGGAATGGACAAATAAAATTAGGTCCTTGATGTCCAATAAAAACAACTTGTTGAAATCCTCCACAGGCCGGACCTAATTCGCCAGTGCACAGTATGCAATTATCGCAACTTTCAGTAACGGGGTCGAATTGGCAGTATTGTTGGTAATCAAGCACGGTTCCTTCAAATGCGAAAGTTGCTTCCCGGCTAGCAGCCTCGGTCACTATGGCTTGTCCGCCGGCCACAGCAGAAACCAGCACTAAAGCAAAGGCTAGCCAGCGATTTATCTCTTTCTTGGCAAGTTTTCTCATATGTGGGTAGTATAACATTATTACATTTTTTATGGCAGATAATAATTTATTGCAAGAAACTAAGCGCTTAAGCCGTTTATACAATATAAAGCCCGATCATTCTAAGGGGCAGAATTTTTTAGTTGACGAATCAGTGTTGGAGCGGATTATTGATACGGCTAAGCTTAAAAAATCAGATACGGTATTAGAGGTGGGTCCTGGTTTGGGTTTACTTACCAATAGGCTTATTCGTCAAGCCGGGCAAGTTGTTTCGGTTGAGTTGGATAAAGACTTGATCAAAGCCCTGCAAGCAAATTTTTCGGGCGTTAAAAATTTAAAGTTAATAAATAACGATATTTTAAAAGTTCACCGAGGTAAACTGGGGCTCCCCGATGATTACAAGGTAGTAGCAAACATTCCCTACGGTATTACTTCACGGCTTTTACGTCTTTTCTTAGAGCAAGAGCCAAAGCCAAGTGAATTAGTTATGCTTTTACAAAAGGAAGTTGCCGAGCGCATTACTGCTGAGCCGGGTGCCATGAGCGTACTAGCGGTTTCAGTTCAAATTTTTTCTAAACCAGAAATCGTATCTATTGTTCCAGCCAATAGTTTTTGGCCAATTCCAAAAGTTGATTCAGCCATAGTTAAGCTATTGTTACACGATAAAGTTTTAAAAGTTGACCAAAAACAATTTTTTAGGGTGGTGAAGATTGGATTTTCGGCTCGTCGTAAAAAATTAAAAAGTAATTTAGCTGCTGGATTACGTCAGCCAGCAGAGGAGGTACAAAAAGTTTTCAACAAGCTAAAAGTGGACGAAAATGCTCGGGCACAAGACTTGTCTGTTGATAACTGGCTGACCTTGACTACAACCATGTCTAAATGGCTTAATTGAGGCTATTTTTTTCTAAAAAAAATATTGTAAATCGCTTTAGAAAGGAGCGATTTTTTGGTAAAATAAACTATAGTAAAAAACAAAAATAAAAATTAAAATCTTCTATTTGTGTCATCCCCGCGAAGGCGGGGATCTAGGGTAGAATTTAATAAAGCATAGTAGTCCTGGATGCTCGCTTTCGCGAGCATGACATAATTAATTTTTCTTTTATTTTATAGACAAAACAAGTGCCAAAACAGCACCAAATTTTAAGTAAAATATATCGGGATGATACCCGGTCAGAAACTAAGCTTAATTGGTGGAAAGGTTTGCAGAAATATATTTCTGAGCCTGCCCGATCGGAGCGTTTACTGACTGCTAGTGTCATCTTTTTAGTTATCATCGCTTTGCCAGTAATTTGGGTGCAGTTAAGTCAGAACATTAAAGGTCCTTTCGCAATAAATCCTGAAGAAAATCACATTGCATTACAGCAAGCCGAAGCCAATCAGGATCCCGATTTATTAGGCTTAAAATCTCGCGATACCGACCGGGACGAGCTAAGTGATTATGATGAGCTTAATATTTACTCAACCAGCCCATATCTTGCAGACAGCGATTCGGACGGGATTGACGATCGACGAGAAATTGAAGTTGGGAGTGACCCCAATTGTCCACGCGGG
>CAXGXT010000089.1:0-3154 GCA_964013765.1 uncultured bacterium
CTGGTAGCCTTTTCTAATTGCTTGATTAGGTCTTTTGATTTGATTTTGGGTTTCCAGAGTGTCTCGTAGGTGGCCGGATAGTTGTTCCAATACCAATTCAGACGGTCCTCAGTGCGGAGTTCCGAGAACGTCATAAAAGCTCCGTCGAGGAAGGCCTTGATAATCTTAAAGTGAAGGTTTTTGAAGGTATTGCTGTGGTCTGTTCTTTCTCGGAGGCAATAGTCTATGTAGTGGGCTCCTTCGTGGAGGAGAGTTGCTACGTTAAGACCTTTCTTGCCGAGTCTTATTGTAGGTTCCTCGTAATGGTTTCTAGAGTATTTGAATTTTCCGAAAACGATTGTGTGATTACCTGTGCCTAGGGTGGAGGAATAAGTTATTATGAGGTCTGGCACTTGGAATGTTTGGCAGAGTTGGTCCGCTAGTGCTTGGATTGTTTCGACTTCGAAGTTGGTTTCTCGAAGGCGGTGTTTGATTTCGAGTTCCAGGGACTTTTTGTGGACACCTCTGAATCGAACTCCCATGTAGCCTGCTGTAGGTGGCATAGGCTTGTCCTTTTTTCAAGTAGGGACCTAATAGCTACTCGCTACTTCCTATTTTATCACAGACTTCGGAGCTTGTCAAGGGCGAAATATACTATAAATACCACAGTTCCTATGACGGCGTAGATACCTAGTTTTATAAACGTGGGTAGAATACGGAGGAATATTAAAGCGGGAACTAATACTCCTCCAATGAAGGCTAGTTGAACTATTTGTGGGAGGTTTGTTAGCGTATCCAAACTACAACGGAATTGTTCATGAGGTGGCCGCTGTGCGGTAGATAAGTTGGATAGCTTTGATGGTTACCTTGACCATACCTTTCCCCATTGTTCTAGGGTTAAAGCTTTTCGGGCTCTTTTGATAAGCTCTGTGCCTTTGATATCCGGTTCCCAGGCAAGAAGGTAAATATTTGGAAATTTGTCCCAAAGTCGGTCAAGAATGAATCGGTTCTCGTCGTCCGAGGAAAACTTGGTGGCTCGTTTGAATTGAAAGGGTACAGACCTAAATCTGGTGGCTTGTTGGTAGGCACCTCTTATGGCATTGGCTCTTGTAGTGGCTGTCACTTCGTAGACAAAAAATCCGAAGCCGTCATGTAATACCACTTCCCATAGAGGTAGTTTTATTTTAGGCATGTTTTTTAATCTTATGTTGGTTAACCCACTGTTTGAGGTTTTTCCAATGGAGTCTCTGAAAGTGAGTGTCGTGAGGGCATTGACCTCTTTTTAGGTGGTCGAGGTAATGTGTAAACTCATGTAATATTGTTGCTTTGTTCTGACCTTGAAGTTGGTCTAGATGAATCTTATCTGGTGGTTGAAACCAGCCGACCTCGCCTGATTTGGTTACTTTAAGTGAGGTGGATGCCATAAGTATAATTGGTGGTGTGACTTTGTGGTCTTGGGCGAGAAGATTGGCAAAGTCTTGGAGAAGATGAATTGGTTCTCGTCGATTGAAACCAAGTTTAGCCTCTATCGCGTAGGCTTTTTGAGTTCGTTTACCCACTAAGAAATTACCAGTGATCCAGGATGCCATAGATAAGTTGATTGGGTCATTTTAATTTATTTCCTTTTTGCCTTTATTTCTGCCTCTTTGCGAATGGCTTCGTTGATGCGTTTCCGAAGCTTGGCTCGCCAATTAGGATTGAGAGTGGCTTGGAGTATTTGAGTATAAAGGATTCTGTCAAATTTCTTCAAGCGGGCGATCATTCCGTCGCCATTGTCTGTTTTGATCCAGTGTGAGGTGTAGCTGTCTGGGTAAAGACTCCACCATACGTCGAGGAAGTCGTCGGTATCGAATCGTTTTCCGCCGGAACCTAAAGCTGTGAGTTTACCTGGAGGGTTCGACCTTCTAGTAGTCATTAAAGAACCTCTTTGGATTCAGAGTTTTTGGATTCCAAAAAGCATCCGAATTTACGACAACGGTTAATTGACTTTGAGGAGGAAACGCCTTCTTGTCCGCAGAACTCACAGGTGTAGGGAGTGAAGATAATTCCCATTAGGAAATAGGATGTTTGTTGCTCGGGCGATGGTAACTCTTTTTTGTAGATGGGCTGTGGTATGAGGAGCCACCAGAGTAGAAGGACTGGCCAACGGAGAGCTAGGTAGGTGTGTTTGAGGAGTGGTGTGTTGTTTAGTTGGTGTTGGTGCATTTTAGTTTCCTTTACCTCTCACCACGAAAGAGCACTTGAAGGAGTTTGTTTCTTGGAACGCCAGGTTCGTCAGTAATTGTAAGTATAGTCTTGATTATTAACCAGTTGCCATCACCTTGGTTTTTTAACCATCGAATAGTACCAAATCCTCTACCACTGTGGTTATAAGAAAATTTTACTGTTGTGCCCTTAACGTCAAGAAATCGGTCGAGTGTAAGACTGGCGACTACCAGATTTGTTAGGTGTCTAGGTTGTGTTTTATTTCTAGTGGCCGTCGTTTTCGTGCGGTGTTCTAATTCTTGTTGAATTTTCTTGACAACTTCGAGGCTATTCTTTCCAAAAACTGCTTTACCTAAGACTGGCATTTTTCAATTGCCTCTTTCTTTTAGCCTCAGCCTGAAGAAGCCTATATTTGTTTGCTGTTTCGTCCCAATCGTGAAGGAAGATTTCCCAAACGCCGTCGCGCCTTAGAAGGAAAATAGGTCCAGACCACATACTCCCTGAAAGTTGCTGTGCCCAGATTTGATGGTTGTACACCCAAAAGCGCCATGAGTCAGGGTGTGTTTTGTTTGCGAGGAAGAGTTGGATAAGAGGGTGGTCCCTGGTGAGTTCTTCTGGCTTGGTGACAATAGTAGCGGCGGATAGAACTTCTTGACGGTAGGCTGGCCAATCGCGTCGGAAGATGGGAGGTTCGAAGTGAGGGAACTTGCGCTTTGGTTCCTTATTGGGCATTAGAAACTGACTACCGAACTCGAGGTGGGTTTGGAGGTAGCTTTTGTAGTTCTATTTGACCGTCTGCCGTGATAACGTCACGACCGTCTTTATTAATATCTATTAAACCTTCGGCTAAAAGTTTTTTGCGGGCGGTGTAGTAGTTTGAAGGTGGGCTAGAAAATCCTGAAGATGCAAAATCGCGAGGTAGTAGACCATGTTTACCCTCTCGTGCGAGGTGTTTAAGGATTAAAAACGC
>CAXGXT010000090.1:0-3146 GCA_964013765.1 uncultured bacterium
TCTAAACTAGAATCTAGTTTAAATATATTTAAACTAGATTCTAGTTTAGAAAAATCTGGGGTACTCATAATTATTTATTACTATCTTCTTTAGGTGTTGCCGGAGGAGAAACGGGAGGAGAAGCAGGAGAAGGAGGAGAAGGAACAGTTTTAGGCGCAACCGCGTCGGGGTTTATTTCTTTATAAATCGATCCGAGCACTCCGTTTACAAACTTACCAGAAGATTCGCCGCCAAAGGCTTTAGCTAATTCGATAGCTTCGTTTATAGCTACTTTGTGCGGAATGTCGTCATCAAATTTCATTTCATAAATACCAATCCGTAATACATTCCGGTCGACCATAGTAATTTTATCTAATGGCCATTCGGGAGCAAAACGCACTATCACCTCGTCAATCTCTTTTTGCTTGTCGGCTACTCCGTTTACTAATTTTTTAATAAAATCGACCTCGTCTAAGCCAGGTCCAAACTCTTGCATGTTATGCGTAATGCCAGCTTCAATTTCACCAGGTTCGCGACCATTAAAATCCCACTGATAAAGTGTTTGTAAGGCAATGGTCCGTGCTAAATGACGATTAGACATATACTTTTAATAAGATCGAAGAAAGAACGTTTTTAAATTAAAGATTAATTTTTGGTAGCTGCTTTTTTTGATTTCTTGGTAGCCTGCTTAGACAAATCTACGACCTGTCTACCTTTATAAGTACCACACTTGGCACAGGCATTATGTTGGCGAACCATAGCTCCACATTTCTTACACGCGCTAAGTATCGTCCCACTTAGACTATGGTGTGCCCGTCGTCGGCGACTACGTCCGTGAGTTTGTCGTTGTTTTGGTACTGACATTAATTAGTTTAAAAAGTTTTTAAGTATTGAGTTGAAACGATATCACAAAACTTTATATATTGCAATATCACTAAATAAATTTAAATGAAGGTTAAAGAAGCTACTGTATCTCCCCCTTCTTTAAAGCGCATTAGGCGAACTCCTTGGGTAGCACGGCCCAAAACACTAACTGTTTTAAGTGGCAACCGAATAACTTGTCCTTTGGTAGAAATAATTATCAAATCTTCGTCCAAAGCCTTGGAATTCACCACCATGCCTCCGACCACCTCGCCGGTCTTGGTCGTAATTTTAGCTGTCTTGATTCCGCTACCACCTCGGCCCTGTACTTTGTACGCGCTTAGGCTGGTGCGTTTACCATATCCATTAGCCATAATCGCTAAGAGCTGTCCGGAACCTGATAATGCCTTATCTATTACATCGACTCCGACTACTTTGTCGCCAGCGTGCAAACGAATTGCTCGTACTCCCGAAGCAGCCCGCCCCATAACTCGTAAATCTTTTTCCTTAAAGCGTATAGCTTGGCCTTGAGCGGTCACAATTACCACTTCGTCGGTACCGGTAGTAGGTTTTACCCAATCCAACTTATCTTCAGGCTTCAAACGAATGGCAATTAGGCCCGAACGCCGCACATTAGCAAAGCTAGAAATCTCTACCCGCTTGGACACTCCATTAGCGGTAACCATTACTAAGTGTTTGTAACCAGCTAAATCGCTAAGCGGTAAAGCGGCTGTAACTTGTTCCCGACTTCCCATTTGCAGGAAGTTAACTATAGCTTGGCCTTTGGCGGTTCGGCTAGCCGAGGGGATATCGTAAGATTTGAGCTGGAAGACTCGACCCTGACTAGTGAAAAACAAAACGTCGGAATGAGTAGTGGTTGCAAACAAATGATCTACTTGGTCCTGTTCTTTGGTGGTTAAACCAATTACACCCTTGCCACCACGGCTTTGAGTCTTAAATGACGCTGGAGCGACTCGTTTAATATATCCATCGCGGGTAATAGTCACGATAGTATCTTCATTTGGAATCAAGTCTTCTTGAGAAAAACTCTTAACCCCACGCTTAACTACTTCGGTGCGCCGCTCGTCACCATGCTTCTCTCTAATTTCTTTAAGCTCATCTTTAACTACGCCATCAATCTTTTTAGGTGAGGCCAAAAGTGCTTCTAAGGCTTTTATTAAAGCTAGCTTTTCTTTCAGCTCTTGTTCGATTTTCAAGCGTTCTAGGTTGGCCAACTGCTGGAGACGCATTTCCAAAATAGCAACTGCTTGGCGATCGGAAAGTTTAAATCGTTTAATCAAGTTAGCTTTGGCGACTTCTTTATCTTTAGATTTTTTAATAGTCGTAATAATCTGATCAATTTTGGCCAGCGCCAACTTCAAACCTTTTAAGATGTGAGCTCGTTCTTTGGCTTGAGCCAAGTCATACTCAGTCCGGCGACGAACCACGATCCGACGATGTCCAATGTATTCTTCGAGCACCATCTTCAAAGTAAGCACTCGAGGTTGGAGACCATCGATAAGGGCCAACATGTTTACATGGAAAGTATCTTGAAGCTGAGTTAGTTGATACAAACGATTAAGTACTTTTTTGGGGTAAGCGTCTTTTTTAAGCTCAACCACCACCCGCACTCCGTCCTTGGAAGATTCGTCTCGTAAATCTTTAATACCTTCTAACTTTTTCTCACGAACTAGGTCGGCAATCTTGGTTACCAAGTTGGATTTATTTACCTGGAAAGGTATTTCATTAACAATAATTTTAAACGCTCCGTTCTTAGCTTCAACTATTTCGGTTTTGGCCCGCATAACAATACTTCCCTTACCAGTTGCGTAAGCTTGTTTAATTTCTTTGGCATCAAAAATAATTCCGCCGGTAGGAAAGTCTGGCCCTTGAATATACTCGACCAAATCTTCGACACTAGCATCTTTGTGGTCGATTAGATGAGTAGTGGCATCAATTATTTCACTTAAATTGTGAGGTGGGATATTAGTGGCCATGCCGACTGCGATTCCCACACTACCGTTTAACAATAAGTTAGGAAGTTTAGCCGGTAAAACAGTTGGTTCGGTTTGACTACCATCGTAGTTTGGCACGAAATCAACGGTGTCGCGATCTAAGTCGAGTAATAATTGTTCGGAAATCCCTCGTAGCTTGGCCTCGGTATACCTCATGGCCGCAGCTCGGTCTCCGTCCATAGACCCAAAGTTTCCTTGACCGTTTACTAATGGATAACGCAAAGAAAATTCTTGGGCCATACGGACCAAAGAATCATAAACTGCCGTGTCGCCGTGTGGGTGATATTTACC
>CAXGXT010000091.1:0-3116 GCA_964013765.1 uncultured bacterium
CCGGCATCCAACCTTCGGGCAAGCTGCATATCGGCAACTACCTGGGAGTTATCCAAAGCTACCAAAAACTTCAGCACACTCACCAGTGCTTCTTTTTAATTGCTGACTTACACTCCCTGACTGAATCATTCGACCCAGACCAAAAACGCCAGGACGTTATGGACCTGGCTCTCGACTTACTCGCCTCTGGTCTCAATCCCAAAAAAGCTACCATTTTCCGGCAGTCCGACGTGCCTGCGCATAGTGAATTAACCTGGATCTTTAATTGCTTAACTCCAATGGGCCAGCTGGAACGTATGATCCAATATAAAGAAAAAATCGCTGAACAAAAATCCAACGTCAATGCCGGCCTAGTCACCTACCCGGTGATGCAAGCTGCCGACATCCTTCTGTACCGACCTGACGCGGTACCAATTGGCAAAGACCAAGAGCAACACCTAGAAATGGCCCGCCAAGTAGTACGTACTTTTAACCATCGCTTTAAGTATTACTTTAAAGAAGTTGACTCAATGTTTACCGAAACTCCAAAAGTAATGAGCTTACTAGACCCAAGTAAAAAGATGTCTAAGAGCGCTGGTGAAGGGCACGTCATAAACATGTCCGATGAACCAGAAGTGATTAAGAAAAAACTAGCTAAAGCAGTAACAGGGTCGGGTCCAGGCAAAGAAAAATCCGCAGGCGTAGCAAACTTGTTCGTACTCCTTGAATCTTTTGCGGACAAAGCACTAGTTGAAAAATTTGAAAAAGAACATGCCAGAGACACTATCCAATATTCTGAACTCAAAACAAAGCTGGCGACTGCCATTTCCGATCACTTCGTAGATTTCAGAAAAACTCGCAAGGCTTTATCTAAAAATCCGACTAAGGTTAAAAAAATATTAACCCAAGGTGCCAAAAAAGCCAGTAAAGTTGCGAACGAAACTCTGGCAGAGGTAAAGAAAAGAGTTGGGCTGAATATATAGTTATGAGATCCTTCGTTTCACTCAGGATGACGATTTTTTAATTTTTTCTTTTTAATTTTTGAATTATTTATATGGACTCCCCTTTCCACGATGCCAAAGCTAAATTAGGCCAAGCAGCTAAAATACTAAAACTCAGCGACGACGTGCGCGGAGTTTTAGAATACCCTCAACGCACAATTTTGGTTAGCGTGCCGGTTAAAATGGATAATGGTCACTTGCAACTATTCAAAGGCTACCGAGTCCAATACAGCAACGCGCGCGGACCATACAAGGGTGGCCTACGTTTTCACCATGAAGTAGATCTAGAAGAAGTCAAAGCCTTGGCCTTTTTAATGGCAATCAAGACGGCCGTAGTCGGTATCCCAATGGGTGGAGGTAAGGGCGGTGTACAAGTAAACCCAAAAGAACTTAGTCGCGGCGAGCTGCAACGTTTAACCCGCGCATTTGCACACGAAATAGAAAACTTTGTTGGCCCGCAAATAGACGTACCTGCACCCGATGTTAATACCACGCCCGAAATCATGGGTTGGATTATGGATGAATATTCTAAACACGCAGGCAAAAAAACTCCAGGAGTTATTACCGGTAAGCCCGTTAAACAGGGCGGGAGTTTAGGTCGCGATACAGCCACAGCCCAAGGCGGAATGTACGTCCTGGAAGAACTAGCCAAGCTTAAAAAGATTAAACCTGACGAAACTTCGGTAGTCATCCAAGGCTTTGGGAACGCAGGGCGGACCTTTGCTGAAATTGCAGACAAGCAAGGTTATAAAGTAATCGGCGTGTCCGACTCGCGCGATGGAATAGTTGATACTTCTGGCTCTGGTCTAGATATTAAAAAAATTGGTCGAATTAAAGATAAGACACGGAGTGTTGGTAATGCAGCAGGAAGTAATGTTAAAAAAGTCAGTAACGCCAAACTCTTAGAAACAAAATGTGATATCTTGGTAGTCGCTGCTTTGGGAGGCGTGATTACCAAGAAAAATGCGAATCAAATAAAATCTAAGGTAGTAATGGAACTAGCTAACGGCCCTATCTCCCCCGAAGCCGACGCCATTCTTAAGAAAAAAAAAGTAACTGTCCTGCCAGATGTATTGACCAACGCCGGCGGAGTAACAGTGTCTTACTTCGAGTGGTATCAAAATGTAAAAAAACAACGCTGGAGCGCCAGCCAAGTTGATCGTAAATTAAAAAAGACAATGCAGACTTCTTTTTCCGAAGTTTGGAAGCTGCATATCAAACATAAAGTTGATCTCCGCACAGCCTGTTTTGTACTGGCAGTAAAGAGACTAGCTGAAGCTGTCAAAAAGAAAAGGCGTTGACAAAGGTAGCCAAATAAGCTATAAAAAAACTGCACCAACTTGGTGTTTTTTTGACAAAAAAATAAATTAAACTTACTATCAATGTCCGTTTATAGTCCGATCATTGAAAGGTAAAAAAATGACTGCTCCAGAAAATCCTGAATTAACTCAAGAAATTTTCGATGATTTAGTTGCCCAAAAAATGGACGCCGGATCATCGACAATGCATGACGCAATTTTTGAGACTTCTGATGACTTGATGACAAAAAAAAACTGAACGCGACGGCTTGAAATTTTCATGCAGCAAAGGCTGCGGAACTTGCTGCCACGTTCCAGTTACAGCTTTTAAGTCAGAGTGGGAACTTATTATTGAATTCCTTACTCAAGACTCTCCTGAAGCGAAAAGAGCCAGAGATACTTTGCTAGCGGGGCCCAATAAAAAGTCACTGGAAAAATTTCGTTCAGACCACAGCAATGGTCTTCTAGCCCAAACCCTGCAGGCACTTGCCATCCAATACGCTGGCTTAACCTGTCCATTTCTAGATGAAGACGCTTCTGAATGTACTATTTATGAGGTCCGACCTTTAGTTTGCCGTTCTACGGTAAAAGTCGGAACTCACGAGGATCGTTGCACCCAATATTCCGAAATACCTGGGAATGACCAGCAACCGTTTGTTGATATTACTGATCTTGCCAACCAGGCTTTGCACCATAATCAAGGAGAACCAGACAAAAGCCATGAAGCTCCAGTACATCAATTGCTGTGGTACTTTTGGGATAAAATCTTCCCAGGAGAAGAATTCCCTGGAAAAAAATTAACCGCAAGGGTTAGGGCAAGAATGCAACAGTGGGATAG
>CAXGXT010000092.1:0-3083 GCA_964013765.1 uncultured bacterium
TTTTAATAAAGCATTAAAAGCCGCATTCGAAAGCATATGTGCTTCATCGATAATAAAAACCTTACGACTAAGCTGACTCGGATTAAACCGAGCGTGTTCAATGATATTTTCTCGGACATTATCGACTCCAGTGTGCGAAGCTGCATCGATTTCAATTACGTCTAATGCCCGCCCAGCTGTTACTTCTGTACAAGCAGCACAGTCATTACAAGGTTCGGGCTTTGGCCCAATCTTACCTTTATTCAGCTTAGTACAATTAACTGCCTTGGCTAAAATGCGAGCAGTAGTAGTCTTGCCCAAACCTCGCGGTCCAGTAAGTAAATAAGCATGCGCCAAACGACCGCCCATAAGCGCGTTTTGCAAAGTGGTTTTAATGTGTTCCTGACCGACCATTTCGTTAAAATTTTGTGGTCGATAAGTACGATAAATAACTGCCATACGAGGAGAATGTTACTACTTTTGCCTGTTATAAACAAGAGTAATTAAAAAAAGCGCCTTTTGCGCAAACCAAATAGATTTAATTTTAAATTAGTTCTTTCTAATCACGTTATCAACGGCTGCCCAATCACTTTTTTTACCGGTCGGAACCATAATCACGACTTCGTCACCCGGCTCTCCTTGATAATAAGTAACCGAAGCAGTTATCAGCTTCCACCGGTCTTTATCTTTAATTGCATAAAACTGTCCAGTTGTTTCATCTTGCCCAAGCTCTGCAATTAATTGCTCACGATCGATTGGACCAATCTGTTTATAAATAAACGAGCCACTACCCGAGATAGTTAACTTTAAGGTATCACCTTCAACTAATTTTGACTTAGAGGCGTAATTAGGCGGAACGTTAAATTCACGACCATCGTCGGAGATCATACACTGCCCATTAAAGACTCCTTCAATAACTCGACCATGATCACCATTTCCTTCTCCGTTTGAAGTTCGGTGAGTAATTAAATTTGGCTGGTCGGCCTGAACCTGTTTAACACTGGCTACAATTTCTTCTCGACTAGCGCCTTCGGAAATCTTTTCCAAAGCTGACTGAACACTATCCTGAGTCTTTTCTAACATTAACTTAATCTCAGCCAAGTCATCTCCTTGACCTTGGCTGGAATTGGATGAGGATTCTTCTGCTGAAGTTACTAAAGTCTGTTCCTCGTCTAAAATGTCTTCGTTTGTTTGTTGATTTTGGTTTGGCATTTTTTAGCCCCTCTTTTTACTTTTTACTTTTTACTTTTTCTTTATTTTTCTATTTTTTTGATTCTTGTTTTCTGAAAATCTTAAGATATTCTAATATTTTGAACCATTTGTGTACAGCCCCTGATTCCTAAAATAGCAGAAACTATAAATATTATACTAATCAATTTTAGGATCCGTGGATTCAATTTCTTTAAACGAACTATGAAATACGTGAATAGCCCATAAAAAATAAAAAATGGTATAAGTGTTAGTGCATTAAAATATGTTAACTTATTTACATCAATCGGAAAACCAATAGCTTTTAATATTCCCATGTGAAAAAGGGGTGCACCAATACCTATAATGAAATACCAAGTGTCCGTAACTCCAGTAACTAATACGATTACAATCGATACCAATACCGGCATACCTACTAACCAAAACAATCTTGATCTAAATAATTTTTCTAAACTCTTAATCATTTATTTTGCTTTTAGTTTCTATAAAGTTGTATTCTGATCTTCCCAGGCCTCCGGGATATGGTAAGTATAAATACTTACTTTTCCTTTTGGCTTGTCGACATCTACTGCCTTCCAACCTGGAACTTTAAATACATATGTTATGACCCGGCTTCCTGGCTGAAGTTCCGCTTCAAACTTAGTCGCCAACTTTTTCATTGCCTTAGGCATTAAAAAAGTACAAACGACGTCTGCCTGGCTCAAGTCTTGATTGTAGAGATTACCGTAAACCATGCGGGCGCGTTTGTTTACGCCTGATAACACTATTTTAACCCAACCGTACATAAATATCAATAAAGATATTTCAATTCCAACTGAATTAGCTTTGTAGTTTTTAGCAGCTGCAATTATTAATCTTCCATCCCCTGCTCCGAGATCATAAAACGTTTCATCTGGCTTTAAATTGGCTTTAGACAGTAAACGAGTAACATCTGTCTTACGCAAAGGTACCCACGGCGCAGCCGAAATTCCGGCCCAAGCCATAGTTATCATTATAAAAACTAAAAAAATTAAACCTAAAATCTGTAGCAAACCCATTAAATAGTTAATTAATTATTAACTTTATATACACAAATAATACACAATAAAGAATTATAACGTTCGTTCAGCCGGAGGCTGAACTGTATTTGCCGAACCTAATTTCGTCCTGTCTATAATTTCTGATTCAACAATAGATCTTTCGCGACCGTAACGTAAGCGTGATAACTCTTTAATTTTTTGGGCTAAAGTCTGATCACCTGGAGTTGGTGGGAAGGTTTTAATATTAAATGGTCTAACTGCAGCATTGTTTACCAATAGACGTAAATAGGCATTAAACCTTTCAATGTTCATTACGTCGTATTCACCTACCGAAGGTTCGAGTTGTTTAGAAATTAATTCCGCATCGTCGACTCCGACTCGAAAAGCGGCAATCGAACCTACGTTCCCAAACACGGCATCGCGAATTTTGGTGTCATTGTTTTGTACCAACTGACCAATGTACTGATGAGCAATGGTTAGATTCAAACGATATTTTCTGGCTTCGGATAAAATGGTGGCAATACTGTCAGTAATAAAGTTTTGGAACTCATCAATATATAAATAAAAATCATGCCGCTGTTCCTCGGGCACATCGGCTCGAGACAAGGCCGCCATCTGTAATTTGGAAACTGCAATTAACCCAAGCAGATTACTGTTCACCTCTCCGACTTTGCCTTTCGAAAGATTAATCAGTAAAACCTTACGCTCGTCCATAACCTGTCGGAAATTAAATCCTGAATTAGGTTGACCAATAATATTTCTCATCATTGTATTTTCTACAAACCGGCCGACTTTAGAAATTAAATAGCCAAGCATTTCCGATTTATGGAAATCACTAGTCTTGGCCATCTCTTTTTCCCAAAAAGCCCGAACGAT
>CAXGXT010000093.1:0-3031 GCA_964013765.1 uncultured bacterium
TTGAGCACGAAATTAATGGTCTGGTAGTCAAGCCTGGTAATCCCGACGATATAGATAAGAAAATTAATGTTTTATTCCAAGACGATAGTTTGCGAAACCGTTTTGGCCAAGCTGGGAGAAAAAAAGTTTTGGAACTTTACGATTGGGCAAAAGTAGTCTCTCAAATTGATAAAATATACCAACAAGTTAAAGTTTAGTTTTACTATGAAACATTTGTTGAATTGGTTGATCGTTATTGCCTGGATGGCCGTTATATATACTTTTTCGAATCAACCCGATTTACATTCAGGATTTGAGCCTATCTATGATTTGGTCTTACGCAAAATGGCGCATATGACCGAATATTTTGTTTTAGCATTTTTGGTTCATAGAGCAGTTAGTCAAAGTGATGTCCCTCCAGGAAAGTCTGTGGTCTTAGCCACGGTTTTTGCGATTGCTTATGCTTTTTCGGACGAGTATCATCAGAATTTTGTGGTCGGACGTCACGGAAGTTATCCCGATGTTGGGATTGATTCAATCGGTGTTCTGGCTTGGGTATGGTTAAACTCTAAGTTAAGAAGTTAAGTCCAAAAAAATGAAAGTCTTACTCATTAATTCTTTGTATAATCCTTATTATCGCGGCGGGACAGAGGTCGTAGTTGAACAAATTGCGATTGGACTAAAGCAGGCTGGTCACGAAGTGCATGTCATAACTCTCGGAGAACAAGTTTTATCTGAGAATTTGGACGGGGTTAAGATTTATCGTTTTCAAGCGCCTAATGTTTTTTCTTTTTTACATATTGCACGTTTTCCATTTCTGGTCAGGGTAGTGTGGCATGTTCTAGATACATTTAATTATTTCAGCGCTTGGGGGGTCAGCCGATTAATAAGAAGTATTAAACCTGATGTAGTTATGACCCACAATTTAAAAGGTCTAGGTTATATTATTCCTAGGGTTATTCGAAAGACAAAAGTAAAACACATTCATACGGTCCATGACATTCAATTATCAGCTCCGAGCGGTTTAATTAGGCATGGGTTCAGTCCTAGTCATGGGTTATACGAAAAAGTATGTAAAAAATTATTTCAGTCTCCCGACGTAATAATTTCTCCATCAAAATGGCTTTTGGATTTTTATGACCAACGAGGATTTTTTGAACACTCTAAAAAGGTAGTCATGCCAAATCCAGTACCATTTAAAATAAATACTTTGGTCGGGCACGAAAATCACGTGGATGAAGCTGAGCCAAAGTTTTTGTATTTAGGGAATATTGAAGAATACAAAGGGATTTTGTGGCTGATTAACACTATCAAAAAAAATGATTTAAGAGTACGTCTTACAATTGTTGGAGGGGGAACAGATTTTGAAAAGATAAAAAAAATGACTAGCCATGATGATCGATTTACTGTGGTTGGACGCGTTGAAAGAAATGAAGTTCCTCAATATATCAAACAAGTTGATTTTACAATTGTTCCTTCCTTGGTCCACGAAAATTCGCCGACAGTCATTTATGAATCCTTGGCAAACGGTGTGCCTTTAATTGTTGCGAATATTGGTGGGGTAGGCGAATTAATAAAAGTCGGCATTAACGGATTTATTTTTGAACCCGAGAATGCAGCAAGTTTTATTGAAGTGCTCATTCAAGCAGGTAAAAGTGACTATGGCACTTTGAGGGCTGGAGCATTAGAATCTGTTCGTCCTTATAGTTTAGATAAATATATTGCGAACTTATTGGGTTTAATAGTTTTGTAGTTTAGCAACATACCCCGCTTCACCTCTCTTCATTCGGTTTCGCGGGGTTATCTTTTATGAAGAAAGCTCGCCAATGGGCGAGCAAATAATAACGTGGATAAAAAACGGCCAGGCAACCCCACAAATTGGGAGTCACCTGACCGCGTCCGGCCCTGATCCGGCCATGTTAAGTGGCGAGAAACCACATAATGTTTTCATAGCTCACGAAGAGCATGAATCCAATAATCACTATTAGGATTGCCAACACTGCACACTCTAATAGTGTATAAGGTTTTGAGCTTGAACTCACTTTAAGGCCTCCTTAGGCAGGTATGATTATCGCCGCCGTCAAAGCAACAAACACTACTATTCCTGTGACTGCAATACCGACTGCATCGGCACTAATCCCTTGCACGATGGCCATAATGAGTGGACCGACGATGGATAGGGCAGCGATAAGCCCAGAATAGGGTTTGTGAACGAACGTTCTTAATGCTCAACGATTGAGCATCTTTTAAATCATATTATCCTTGGTTTTTTACCTCGTCAAGTCTTTAAGTATTTGAATACGAACGATTCGCCATTGTCTATACTTTGCCAGCTGTCTGCATCTAGTTTGGCTTGTTCTACTATTTTTTCGAATTCAAACCAATAACGATTAATAATAAAATATCCTACTTCGGCATCTACTAATTCCATAGCACGTAACACCGTATTTCTATTGGCGCGATTATAAACCATCTCTAAATAATGATTATATAAAGGATCGCCGGTTGGGATTGGGTAGTAAAAATATTGTTTTCCCGAGCCGTCGGCAGCTGAATAGTAATTAGTAAATCCAAACTCGCGCACGGCGGCCACAGAAGTCATTTGGTTGGCTAGGACAATATACTTACTTTTGTCCGAGTTAGGAGCGTCGGCATGAACGTATCGTACCGCATCAATATCGCTGGCCGTAACATTGTACCCACGGTCGAGATGGTAATCATCATCTCTTGGGTAGAGTAGGTAAACTTGACTGGTCAGGGCCGTGGCCAGCAATAGGATTAATCCTAGCCGCAGCGTTCCAAAGCCGCGGCGGGTTTTGATAACTAATCGGTACCAGCCGTACAGGGCTAGCGGCGCCAGAAAGAATAAAGCTATGGTCCAGAGTCGGACTGAGTAATTCGATCTTTCATAATCAATTAGAGAAGTAAACTGGACAAAATTATTTAAAACAAAAAAGTTAAGAGCGACCACTGCAAAAGTAATAGGGTAAAGGATAAACCCGCGACCATGGCCTCTTCGAGTGGCGATGATTAATCCCAGGACAGCCACGAT
>CAXGXT010000094.1:0-3004 GCA_964013765.1 uncultured bacterium
CACAAAGCAGATCCATTTTCTACATCTGTTTTTACTTCAGCAATAATTTTTCGCAATCGAACTGATTTAATCTCCCTACCTAAAGCATCTATAGCAGATAAGATATCTAAACCGGCCGAAAGTAATAAACTTAAATTTTCTAAAAAATATTCTGTCTCCTCCCTGAGTCCAAAAGTCGCGAACGGTGCTGGCTTTTTTGGTTTTGTGTCAGGTTTTTTCCCACCCCGCTCAGTAGGATTCTTTTTTCTAGATAACTTGGAGGATATTTTATCCTTAAGAGAAGGTTTTGTATCGGTCTGTTCAGATTTAACAATCTTTCCCGTTAACTTTTTTCTTATCTCAGAATCAGCAAAAGTATTCCAAGATACTTTTGGTTTTTGTTTTACAGAGCCAGTTTGCTCATTAGTCAACTTAACCGGCTGCTGAGCGACCGGTTTTGATACTTTAGACTCGTCAGTTTCTTTTTTCTTAAAATTTAATAAGGCCATACTAAAAAATAAAAACCTAATCTTGAATTGTTGGGGAAGCAACCCTGGTAAGTTCTTCAATTGTTGTCTGCCCTTCCTGAATTTTCCTTAAACCGTCTTCAAATAAAGAACCCGCCCCCTGTTGACGCGCCATTTCCCAGACTTGCTTACTTGAAGGATTTTTTAAAATTAAATCTTCCATTTCGGGAGTTACTCTAATAATTTCATAAATTGCAGTCCGGCCTTTGTAGCCGGTGCCGCTACAAGCCTGGCAGCCCTCCCCTTTGAATAAGGTAACATCACGACTATTCAAAAACTTGGCGGCAGCTCCAGAAATAGCTGCTAATTCTTTAGACCTGAGAGTGTACTTAACCTTACACTCTTCACAAATTTTACGAACCAGACGTTGAGCAATTACAATTTCTAAAGTGGAGGCCAAAAGAAAAGGTTCGGTACCCATGTATAACAATCTTGGGATAGCCGTGGCCGCGTCGTTGGAGTGAAATGTAGAGAGTAACAACTGACCTGTTAAGGCGGCATTAACCGCGATCACAGCCGTTTCTTTATCTCTAATCTCCCCAACTAAAATTACGTCGGGGTCTTGTCGCACAATCGAACGAAGTCCGCGAGCAAAAGTAAGTTCTGTCCTCGGATTAACTTGAATATGGTTTACACCTTCTAACCGATACTCCACAGGGTCTTCGATAGTCGTAATATTAATTCCTGGATTATTCAAAATCCTTAGCACACTATACAAAGTCGTCGACTTACCCGACCCCGTTGGCCCAACGGCCAAAATCATACCGAAAGGTTTTTTGGCTGCCGTTCTAACTAATTCTTCATGTTCTGGCGATAATCCTAAACTAGACAAAGTTAAACCCTTTACATACTCAGTTAGGACACGCATAACAACTTTTTCACCTTCCAGGGTAGGAATTATGGAAATACGTAAATCCGTAACTTGACCTTGCTTAACGTGTCGAATTGAGCCGTCTTGAGTCGCCTGATGTTCGTCAGTACGTAGCTGAGCCTGAACCTTTACCCGATTCAATATATTGTCATAAAAAGTTTTGACTAAATTGCCAGCGTGCTGCAATACCCCGTCAATACGAAAACGAACCAAAACATCTTTTTCATTTGGCTCTAAATGAATGTCTGAAGCTAGATACTTTAGAGCGTCAGAATTATGGCATCCAATACGGCCGGGACCGAACCTCGCTTCTTGGCTAAATCGGGAAAAGAAACTTTTAGAGTTTGCTGAGCCCTAGAAGACTTTATATCTGCTTTGGGCTTCTGAGTAACTGTTTGGTTAGGTGTCCTAGTAACCGCGGGCCGCTTGACCGGCGCCTTAACAGGTAAAGCAGATTTTGTGCCCACTCTAGTAACTGGCTTAACAGCGGCTTTGACTGCCGGTTTTACAATACCTCTTACAGCCGGCCTTACTGGAGTCTTGGCTATGGCTGGACGAGTGACTTTTCGAACTGGGCTGGCCTTTGGTTTTGGAACCGATTTTGTACGTGGCGATACCTGCCTGGAAGGTTTACGGGTAACTTTTTGTTTTTGGGGACTTGGGTCTGTTTTTGGCTTTCCCAATCCAAAAGAAAACATGGCCATACTTCTTTAGATTCTAAAAACTATATTTTACTTAGATAAAGTGAAAACTTAAACCTTTAAAACGTTTAAATAATACAACATAAACAAGCTAATTACAAGTTGAAATTTAATTTATTATTAATTTTGCCACGCCTAAAGCAGTACCATCAGGGATTGCTTGCTTTTTAACTGGTATTCCAGTCACTTTAGCTAAAACGTCTGGCAAAGGTCCATCACGAACAACTCCCCCATCAACAATTAACTCTTTTGGTTTTTTGGGTAATAATTTCATAAAAGTATTAACCTCGAGAGCCATCACATGACTAAGCTTACGAAAAGCGGCCGGGTTTTTCAGCACCTTTTCAAAACGAGCTCCACAATCAGAAATTTTTCCCTCAACTGCATACAGTGGTTTACCTGATCCTTTTTGGTTAGGCACCAAGGTAGTAAATAGTGGCTTATGAATAACAAAACGTTTACCCAACACCTGCACGGCGAAAGCTCCTGTTCCAAAAGTAACCTTAGTAGTCCCTGGTTTACTTCCGGCTGCGTACGAACTAGCTTGCTGGTCACCAATCACCGATACTGTCGGCAAAGTAAAACCAACTACATCCTTTTTTAATATTCCAAACGATGCCCGCGAGGCTTTTACTTTAGGCAAAACAAATTTTGGGATGTTAAAAATATCGAGCAAATTTTTATCCCACCGCAAAGTTTTAATATTAAACAGTAGCGTCCGGGATGCGTTAGTGTAATCTGTTAAGTGCGGATTATTTTCTAATAAATACCAAATCAACCACGAATCAACGGTACCAAAACGTAACCTTCCCTGCCCCAATAAACTCCGAGCCTTGGGAACATTTTGCAAAACCCAACCAATCTTCGAAGCAGAAAAATAAGAATCTATAGCCAAACCTGTTTTCTGGCGAACATCCTGGCCGTAT
>CAXGXT010000095.1:0-2999 GCA_964013765.1 uncultured bacterium
TCTGTCGGGATAAGTAGCAACTATCTTCACATTATTTAGGTCGCGGTCAGAATCATTTGAGTAATTAATTTTATACTCAACCTGCTTAGAAGCTAATAGTTGTTCTGGGCCAGATAATTCTATGGCTAAAATTGAACTAGTTACTTGACTACTAAATGAACTGGTGGTCTTAAATACAGAATCAAAATTTTCTGGCTTAAAAGTGGTAGTCGCGTTTATGGTTAAAATTTCTCCTACTTCCCCCAACATTTTACCGACCAATGAAATAGTCCCGCTCTCAGCCGGGTCTAAATCACCTAAAGCCCAAACTGTTTGCGCTTCATTATCTGGAACCGGCTCGGATGAAATAAAACTAAAACCATCGGGATATCTTAGTATTAATTCAACATTTTGAAGGATTACCTTATCTTTATTTTCATAATTTAAATTAAAAATAACCTCATCGCCCGAGGCAATATTTACTGGTGCTTCAATTTCGATATTTAAACTGCGAGACGAAGCAGTGTCATTCCTAGTAAAAAAGTACCAGCCTGCGCCGATCACTATGACCCCAACCAGCACCAAAAGTCCTAAAGTCTTCACCACAGTTTTTCCTAAACTAGTAGCTTTTAATTCTAAACGAGTAATATCCGGTAAACGTCCCCCGCGATCACGGTATATTTGAGTTAGCCCCTCTTTTACAGTTCCCGCGCCACGTAATCGTTTCTTTTTAAAATTTTTCCGAATATGTTTTTTCATTTCTTTAACGTCATCCTGAGTGAAACGAAGGATCTCACACCTTTATCAGCTTGAGATCCTTCAGTCACCCTCGCTCAGCTCGGGCTCCCTCAGGATGACAGATTATTAATTATTCATTAATAAGAGCTACCCCGTAATACAAATCTTCAGTTAACAAATCGTTGTAGACTACTGCCCCGCGTGGTTTTTCTAACTCGTTTGGGAAAGTTGCTAGAGCCGTTAGCTCATCACCAAATTCTAGATGGCTAGTAAAATTAGTTACCCGAGTACCCGGCTGTTTTTGGACCAATAGACTATAAAACGAAGCTGGCTGCCCGGCCACTGCGCTGGCCTCGGGAGTAACCGAGAAAGGTAGTTTATAAGATATACTGACTGTTGTAGCAGTTCCTGGAGCAACCAAAAGCCAATTTCCAAATACAGTTTTATCTATTTCGTTATGAATATCTGTCCCCGTAGCCTGGTCTATAGTAGCATCCCGTTGAATAGAAACTAAATCAGCATCAAGCCCATAGCCGTCTGGAGGATCCTCAAATAGATCACTATTTGGTGATTTAAATCCATGAGCTGTTAAAAATTCACTGCCTTCAGGAACATAAAAACGTACATAACTGTTATTTTGCACGTCATAAAAAGGATCTCTTTCGGGTTGGTCGGTTCCTGGATGACGTCTAGTTAAGCTGACAGTATTTGTTATCGAACCATCAGCATTAACTCGAGCCGAATGCGTAATACTATCATTAATAATTCGATCGGTCTTTCCGCCAGCAATGTTACTTATAACAACAGATAGGTAGTCAGCTTCTGCTGATTTGAGTTTACCAGCCCAATCCAGTCGTTCTAAGACGCCTTGTAATTCCTGCTCATTGGCAAACAACAATATCTGCTTTGAATTTATGGCAGCCTTAAGTACTTCTATAAAACTCTTAAACTCTTTCGAATCAAATTCTAAAAGCTGTTTAAATAATTGTGGTGCCAAATCGGCAATAAATTGTTTTGGTCTATTTTCTTCTTTATCGTATTCAAGTTCAACTATTTTTTGGGTCTCGTCGATAAAATTACCGGTCGATATAATTCGCCCATAACTAGGCATGGCGATTGGATCTACCAAACCTAAAATATTCTCAACCATAGTCGAAGTAATTGCAATTACCCCATCCACCGATGGGCCCCCACTTCGTTCATGAAACCATTCAGCCTTGGCTGCCGAAGTAGGAAAATCCAACCACCAATTTGAATCTTGAAACTCCCATATCGGATTAATTAAATGTAAAGGCTGAGGCGAAGCTACTCGAGCAATTAGACTGCCTTGCAAATCATACGACCCACCACCAGGTACCTCAATATTTTTTACCTCGCCTCGATCAACATCGACTAAAGCATAGCTACCAATAAACCCGCCAGTAGCTCGCAATTCTCCATCATTCATAAATAAAACTAAATATCTTTGCCAACGATCGTGCCCCAAAAACTTTAGGGCTGAATTGGTATAAACTACAAGTTCCTCAATATTTTTTTTCAATTCTGGCAAAGTATTTTGGACCGATTCTAAAGTTGCGTGGTGACGCACCGGTAAGCTAGCCACGTCAATATTTGAAATTGTATTTGCGGCTGCATTAAATTCATCCAGAGTAACAATTAACTGATCATTAAACACTACCAAGCGATCGTATAAAGTGGCCGGGCCTTGATCGGTCAGCAACTCGTTAATACTACTGGTCATATACTCACCTACTTTTGAAAGTCCCCGACCAGCCTCCAATAAATCATACCCGGCCCGGACCGTATCCCCTTCTCCGGGGACAATTTTCAATATACTGGTTACTAAGAAGTTTACTTTACCCAGTTCATTCAATGCCGAATCAAACCCAGCCTGAGCTTGCTCAAACTGGGAAGTAGCCTGGGATAAATCAAAA
Source organism: uncultured bacterium (assembly GCA_964013765.1). Lineage (GTDB taxonomy): Bacteria > Patescibacteriota > Patescibacteriia > Buchananbacterales > CAXGXT01 > CAXGXT01. The sequence continues at coordinate 2,652 of CAXGXT010000095.1, forward strand.
TCCGTGGCCGCGGTCTGACCAGACTGAAAATAATCTATGGCTTTGCTCGTAATCCCAATCACCCGTAAACGCACTTGTTGTAAATCCTGAAAGTAAGTTAAAGCCTGGATTGGTAAAACCATCAAGAAAGCCAGAATTGCGAATTTTAATAAAGTAACATGTGAATTCCTAGGCACCCAAATACCTAAAATCTTAACCACTTTTGGTTTTGCAAAAACGTCTACCACCTGATCCGATTGCTCTTTAAGTAACATCTCTTCGAGCATGCTTCTTGTTTCGCGACGGTTAGAAATTCTATTATTTAGTTTTCCAGTTACCCATAATAAAGGCTTAAATAAAACCGTATTA
>CAXGXT010000096.1:0-2964 GCA_964013765.1 uncultured bacterium
TCTGAAAATTTTTTTACAAAAAATAAATTAATATTTATTAGTAATTTAACACTAGATGGGTGTATTACAAGTAAAACTAGGTGTTTTAACCTATTTGGGTATAAGTGGGCTTGAATAGTATTAAATAGCTAGTATAATATATTATATCAACTGGGTATAATATCCCTTACACTCAGTTAGGATATGTCTTAACCATTCCCCTTGTGGACAACTCTAAAACATCAAAATTCACCTTACCTCACTTAGACGACTTCTTACTCTACTTACAGACTAACAACTACTCTAGTAAGACGGTTTATAATTATGAACGTGATTTGAATGTGTTTCAGAACTTTATGACTGAATCCAGTCTCCCCTTTTCCAAAATTGATAAAAAGGCAATTAATCAATTTAAGGCATATTTAACTTCGATTGATCGTAAGACTGCCAAGGCCGAACATTCCGAGCAACGTTTACAGGCACATTCTATAAATCGAACCTTATCTGGTTTGAGATCATTTTTAAAGTTTTTAATTGAAAACGATTATGATGCACCAATCCCACCAGACGCAATTAAATTAGTAAAAACTGAAAAGAAAAAAGCTCAAGTTGCTGAGCTGGATGACCTAATTAGATTAATTGAAGCACCATCGACTATGGAAAATAATAAACTAGTGGCCACACGTAATCGGGCTATGCTAGAAGTGTTATTTTCGACCGGTATGCGTATTTCTGAACTAATCAGTCTAAATACTAATCAAATTGATAGTACCGGAAGGGTATTTGTACGTGGTAAGGGTAAAAAAGAAAGGTTTGTTTATATGACTCCGCGGGCCAAAAAGCACGTGGATGAATACGTTAACCTTCGATCCGACAATTTATCCGCCTTATTTATCCCCTATCGTGGTCGAAATGTTAAAGGTGGAGGTAGTCTCAAAACTAGAATTTCAACTAATTATTTACAGGAACGGATTAAGTTTTATCGAGAGAAACTAAAAATAAATGTGCCGACGTCGGCACACTCATTAAGACATGGATTTGCTACTTATTTAGCTGAATCTGGAGCAAACCCGGCGGCGATTCAGATTTTACTTGGTCACGAGTCTTTAGACACTACTACTCGATATGTACATGCTTCTGACCGATATGCAGAGAAGACTCATAAGAAGTATCATCCCTTGAAAGGTAAGTAGATTTTTTACGGCTCAAACGACGTTTGAGCCGTATTTACACTTAAAATCTTACAACCGACAACTAACAACTACTTCTTTGTTACCCGATAAATAACGCCGGCTTTGTCATCCGAAACATACATCTCTCCCTGACTCCCAAAAATAATATCAACTGGTCGACCAGTTATTTGCCCATTTTTTAACCAGCCATCCAGAAATGGTTCGTACTTAATTAGTTGATTGTTTTCATCAAAGCTCAGGCGACTGATCCGGTAGCCTACTGGGTCAGTCCTGTTCCAGGAACCGTGTTCGGCTACGAATAAATCACCCTCAAATTCCTTAAACATTTGTCCCGAGTAAAAGTCCATACCTAATGGAGCGATATGGGCAGGAAGTTCAGCGACCGGTCCTACTGAGCCAATACAATCGCCTCTAGTATTAAAATCGGTATCGACAATATTGCCACCATAACACTCAGGCCAGCCATAATCTTGACCTTGTTCAATAACATTAATTTCATCTGGAGGAAGTTCGTCTCCCAACCAATCTCGCCCGTTCTCACTAGCCCAAAGTACTTCAGTAGTAGGGTGAAAAGCCAAACCAACTGCATTTCTAAGGCCAGTGGCATATAATTGCGCGTCGCTACCGTCAAGGTTTGCTTGAATTATGCTCCCCCGCCATGAATGTTCTTCGTCGCAAGCATTACATGATGAACCAATCGATATATATAGTTTGTTGTCTGGGCCAATGTCTAGTGTCCTAGTAAAGTGCCCTTGGCCAAAAGGAAGTGAAGAGATTATTACTTTTCGAGCACTGAAAGTACCGTCATTATTTGGTTTAGAAAGTTTAATAACTTGATTTGTTTCAGCAATATATAGATCGTCATTGTTAAATACCAAACCATGAGGTTGTCTAAGCCCAGCCAAAACATCGATAACTTCATCAGCCACTCCATCATTATTTCTGTCAGGTAGGGCAACTACTCTACCTTGTCTAATAATACTCGCATACAAAGTACCGTCGGGCCCAAAAGCCATAGCCCGGGGAGATTCTAAACCGCTAGCAAAAATTTTAACGTCAGCTGGACGTCTAGAGTTAACATCAACGCTCAAAGCATCAAGCTCCTCCCCTATTTGTTGTCCAAGTAAATCGATTTTTGATAACCGACCACTTTGAAAAAGGGATAATAAATAAGCCCCGGCTACTAGGGCAACAACCAGCGAAATTAAAATTGTCGTATTGCGCGGAGTGACCGCTTTTCCCTCTCTAGGCTTTGGCATATTGTTTGGTTTTAATTTAGCCGATTAAGACTATTTAGAATCTATTTTTGTAAGTCTAATACTTGGAATACAGCCTTCATCCATTCCCCTAAGTGTTTATAATGTGGGCTTGATACAATTTTACCATCAATCACAGCCGGGCTATCTATATAGGTCGCGCCAGCGTTATTAACGTCATCTTTGATGCTGTAATATCCTGAGATTTTTTTATCTTGTACAATTTTAGCTGATATTAAAAGTTGGGCGGCGTGACACATGCTAGCGATTACCTTATCGGCGGCATGAAAATCAGAAACAAATTTAATTATTTCCTTGTCTTGGCGCATGTACTCCATGGCTTTGGCCCCACCCGGTAAAACTAAAACATCATAATCTTCTACTTTAAGTTCGGGGACGTCTTTAGTGGGTACTATTTTTGTTCCAATAATTCCCTGGACTGTTTCTTTGTCACGGATGGCCACATCTACTTCGTAACCTTCTTCTTGTAATCTGTAGTATGGATATATGTATTCGTGATCTTGAACTAATTTTCC
>CAXGXT010000097.1:0-2926 GCA_964013765.1 uncultured bacterium
GTGAGTCTGTTGATTTGGTGGTTGAAGGAGAGGTGTGGCTGAGTGAGTCTCAATTAGAAAAGATTAATAAAAAAAGAATAGCCCAGGACATTGCTCCTTTCGCAAACCCACGCAATGCCGCAGCCGGTACCATCCGTCAGCTAGATCCAACTGTAGTCGAGGAGCGTAAGCTTGATATTTATTTTTACGATTGGTCGTTGGGTGAGCCTTTTCCGGAAAATCAGATAGTCGAACTTGAGCGTTTGCGTGAATTAGGCTTTAAAATAAATCCTCATCACCAACTTTGCGAGTCGATCGACGATATCCAAAAGTTTTGGCAAACATGGGAAAAGAAGCGTACTAAGCAGCCTTATTGGATTGACGGGATTGTGGTCAAAGTAAATGACCGTATTTTACAAGAAAAACTAGGCCACGTTGGTAAAGCTCCTCGTTGGGCGATCGCATATAAGTTTCCGGCTGAGGAGGTGACTACGGTTGTCGAGGATATTGGTGTTCAAGTGGGGCGTTTAGGAAAACTTACGCCCGTAGCTCACTTACGACCGGTCCAAATTGCGGGAACCACTGTCCGGCGAGCAACTTTGCACAATGAATCACGGATAAAAGAGTTGGGTCTAAAAATTGGAGACACTGTGGTTGTTCGAAAAGCCGGCGATATTATTCCAGAAGTAGTAAGTGTTTTACCAAAACTTCGAAGCGGTAAAGAAAGACCTTTTAAAATGCCGACCGCTTGTCCTTTGTGTAGCGAAAAAATTTCTCATAAAAAAGTGGTAGATAAAAAACAAGGGAATAGTGTTGATTATTATTGCACTAATTCCGGATGTGTAGCGCGGCAAAGTCAAACCATTGGTCACGCTGTTAGTAAGGCCGCGTTTAATATTGAAGGACTGGGTCCAAAGATTGTCGAACAACTTATGGAATCAGATTTAATTAAAGATACGGCTGATATTTTTGGTTTAAAAATAGATGACCTTAAACCTTTAGAGCGATTTGCTGATACTTCGGCTGATAATTTAATTAATAGTATCGAGGCAAGTAAAAAAATAAGTTTGGCTAAATTCTTATACTCTTTAGGTATTGCCAACGTCGGTGAAGAAACAGGGCTGGCTTTGGCTCAACATTTCGGAACCTTAGAAAAAGTAAAGACAGCCGGCCAGGAATATTTTGAGGCTGTGCCAGACATTGGGCCGGCGGTGGCTGAAAGTTTAACTAAATATTTTACTAGTCCTAAGACAAGTAATCTTTTAGAAAAGTTTAAAACTAACGGAGTTGAAGTAGTTTCGTCTGAAGTTACAAAGAATACTGGTAGCTTGTTAGGCAAAACTTTTGTACTAACCGGGGAATTAAAAAATATAACTCGTGACCAAGCCAAACAAAAAATCCGCCAGCTGGGAGGAAAAGTGTCGGGCTCGGTTAGCAAGAAGACTGATTACGTATTAGTCGGAGAAAATCCTGGTTCTAAATTTGATAAAGCTAAGGGTCTTGAGATAGATATTATTGATGAAAAGGAATTTGTTACCTTAATTAAATAAAAAAAAGATCGAGGGGAAAAGGTTGGCAAATTCCTTAATCCCCTCGATGCAGGTTCGCGACCCGCAAATGGTTCACAAGATGTTTGGGAGTGCCTCTCCTTTGGAGGTTTGGCTGGATCCTCCGTCAGAGGTCTTGTGCGCCCCATCACCAGGCGCGGAACATCTTGTGTCCCAAATGTATCTATGTTTTTTCGGCCTGTATATCAGACCATTGCCATTTAATGTTCAGTCAGTTTCGTCCAAAAAAGAATCTAAAAAATTCCTCGCGCTGTTCGGGGACTAGACTACTATAATACTATGCCATATTCTTGTCAAGACTCTTGGCTTGGGGACACATTCTTGATACAATTTATCCTATTATGAAGCTTTCTACTGCAGCCGTTAAAAAAATCGCTGAGCTTGCCCGTTTAGCCTTAGATTCAAAGGAAACTACATTATACGCCGGACAAATGTCCGATGTTTTAGCTTACTTTGAGAAATTAAATAAGGTTGACACTAAAGATATTGAGGTTACAGCGCAGGTAACCGGTTTAGAAAATATTACTCGAATTGATAAAGATAAGAATTGTGATGCCAAGATTCAAAAGTCTTTGCTGGAACAAGCTCCGGAACGAGACGGGGGACTGGTAAAAGCTAAAAGTGTATTTAACTAACGTCATCCTGAGGCCTTTAGGCCGTAGGATCTCATAACTGAAGATTGAGCAGAGGCATAGGTGTGGGATCCTTCGTTTCACTCAGGAAGACAAAACATTATGAACCTAAACGAATTAACAATTCGGCAGGCACGAGAAGGTTTAAGCGAAAAAAAATTCACTTCTGTTGAATTGACTAAGGCCTGTCTAGATCAAATCAAAAAAACTGATAAAGATTTGAATGCCTTTATTACTATCACCGATGATCTAGCCTTAACCAAAGCTAAAGAAATAGATAAAGCCGGGAAGTTTAAAGGTTTGGCAGGTGTTCCGGTTGCAATTAAAGATATGTTTTGCACGGCTGGCGTAAAAACAACGGCTGCCTCACAGATATTGGCTGACTATGTTCCGCCCTACACTGCGACTTCGGCAGTAAAACTGGACGAAGCAGGGACGATCATGCTTGGTAAAGTAAACTGTGACGAATTTGCTATGGGAACTTCAGGAGAGAATTCAAGCTTTGGGCCGGCCAAAAACCCAGTAGATCACGACTATGTTCCTGGAGGATCTTCGAGCGGACCAGCAGCGGCTGTGGCAGCCGACCAATGTTTATTCTCCATAGGTACTGACACTGGTGGGTCTATCCGACAGCCAGCATCTTTTTGTGGATGCGTTGGTTTGAAACCAACTTATGGTCGAGTATCTCGTTACGGAGTAGTGGCCTTTGCTTCTTCGCTCGACACAATTGGTCCTTTGACTAAAACA
>CAXGXT010000098.1:0-2916 GCA_964013765.1 uncultured bacterium
TGTCTGACGATCTGCGTATATTGGACTGCACCGCTGTGATCCTTAGACGATCCTTATTCTAATTTTTTAAACCCTGAAGTAGCTGAAGATTTTGCCGAAGAGCTTTCGGGCCGTTTTGAGGGTATAGGAGCTGAAATATCTATTAAAAATAATCAGTTGGTGGTAATTGCACCTTTACCTGATTCTCCAGCTCAAAATGCTGGACTGCAGCCTGGAGATGCAATTGTTTTAATTGATGAAGAAGAAACTTTTAATATTTCGTTGTTTGAAGCTGTGCAAAAGATTAGAGGTCCGCAAGGGACTAGTGTGATATTGACGGTAGTCAGAGAGGGAGCCGATGAACCGATAGAAATAAGCATTAAGCGATCCAAGATAGTTGTGTCTAGTGTAACTTGGGAGCAACTGCCAAACGATATTGTTCATATTAAACTTCGGTACTTCAATGACCGAGGTAGCAATGTGTTTGGAGCTTTAGCCAAGGAAGTGCGAGCCACAAATCCAGCCGGGATCGTACTAGACGTACGCAATAATCCAGGAGGGTTTCTTAATGTAGCAGTAGACGTAGCTGGTTTATGGCTCGGAGATGAGCTCGTAGTATCCGAGCGTTCACGAGATGGGGTAAATAAGGAACATCGGTCCGACCGCTTCGCAGCATTGATCGGGATTCCAACTGTGGTACTTATTAACGAAGGTAGCGCCTCAGCTTCGGAAATCGTGGCCGGAGCGTTACAGGATCATGAACAGGCTACAATTGTAGGAGAACAATCGTTTGGTAAGGGGTCGGTGCAAGATTTACGAGCTTTTAAAGGTGGTTCGGCAATTAAACTAACAATCGCTGAATGGCTTACACCTTTGGGTCGGTCCATTAATGACGAGGGTATTTCACCAGATATTGAAATAGAATTAACTCAAGAAGATTACGATGCGGATCGTGATCCTCAGTTAGACAAGGCCGTTGAGATTTTGGAGGAGTAGCTAACTAGCCACTTCAAGGACTTTGTGGTACAGTATTAGCGTAATTAATGACTGGCCAGAGAGAAGATATTAATTGCTCAAAACAAAAATAAAAAACAAATAACACGTAGGTTTACCTACGTAGTTTTCTTGTTGGCTATTATTTGTACCAAGTAATTATGAAAAAAACAGTTAAAGTTATTCTCCTAAAAGAAGTACCTGGCTTAGGTAGGACTGGAGACGTTAAAGAAGTCCCATTAGGATTTGCGCACAATCATCTTTTGCCAAAGGGTGTGGTGGAGATCGCTACTCCAGAAATGGAAGTTCAAATTGCAGCGCGTTTGGAAAAAGATGCTAAGGAAGCTGAGGCCGGTTTGGAATCGGCAGAGTCGGCAGCAAATAAACTAGATGGTCAGTCTTTTGACATGAAAGCAGGCGGCAGTAATGAAGGTAAGCTGTATGCGTCGGTCACCCCAGCTGCAATTTCTAAAGTGTTAAAAAAGAATGGATTTGAAATAAGTGCCCAGAAAATAGTAATTAAAAGTGGGCAACCGATCAAAGAGTCTGGCGAGCATGAAGTAACCATAAATCTAGAACACGGACTCGAGGCTAATATAATTATTAACATCGAAGTTGAGGAAAAATAGCCTCAGCTTCTTTTTTTTAAAAAATAAAATAAATTCATGAGAAAATACATCTTTGTGTTTGGTGGCGTAATGTCGGGAGTCGGCAAAGGTATTGTAACCGCTTCGATCGGTAAGGTTCTTCAGTTCCGAGGTTACAAAGTAACGGCCATAAAAATTGACCCTTACGTAAACGTCGATGCAGGGACCATGAACCCAACCGAGCACGGAGAGGTGTTTGTCACCAATGACGGAGACGAGACAGACCAGGACGTTGGTAATTACGAGCGATTTTTAGGTGAAAATATCAACTCGGTTAACTATATGACTACTGGCCGAGTTTATCAGTCATTAATTCAGCGCGAGCGTAATTTAGAATTTGGCGGGAAATGTGTGTCGGTAGTGCCGCATGTGCCGGAAGAAGTTATTCGTCGAGTCCAAAACGCTGGCCGAAAAACCAAAGCCGAGATAGTTATTACCGAGATTGGCGGCACGGTTGGTGACTACCAAAACATTCTTTTCCTTGAGGCCGCGCGTATGATGCGCTATGAACATCCAGAGGATGTCTTTTTTGCATTAGTTAGCTATCTCCCAATTCCGGACAAGGTAGGGGAGATGAAAAGTAAACCTACTCAGCACGCGGTTAAGTTTTTAAACTCAGCCGGTATTCAGCCGGATATGATTTTTGGACGTTCCGAGCAAGCCATCGACGGTCCACGAAAAGAAAAACTTTCAACGTTGTGTAGTATTCCGCGCCAACACGTAATTTCTGCGCCCGACGTAAATTCAATCTATGAAGTTCCGCTTAATTTTGAAAAAGAAAAAGTAGCTGAAAAAATGTTGGCTGGCTTAGGTTTAAGAACTCGAGCTACTAAAACTGCCGATTGGGCACAAATGGTACGGACCGCCAAACGAGCCAGTCGAGTGGTGCGCATTGGTATGGTTGGTAAGTATTTTGCGACTGGCGATTTTATTTTGTCCGATTCTTACATTTCGGTCATTGAAGCTCTAAAGCATGCGGCCACAGCCAACAAAGTTAAATTACAGATCGATTGGCTGAATTCAGACGCTTATGAAAAAGATAGTAAAAAAATTAAAGAGCTTGCTGACTATGACGGGCTAATTGTCCCAGGTGGGTTTGGCACGCGCGGCATCGAAGGAAAGATTAAGGCTATTTCCTACGCCCGCCAAAATAAAGTTCCGTATTTTGGTTTATGTTACGGTATGCAATTGGCCAGCATTGAATTTGCACGCAATGTGGCCAAGATCAAAGGCGCCACTACTGAAGAAATGGACAGCAAGGCCAAGCATCAAGTGATTCACATTATGCCCGACCAGG
>CAXGXT010000099.1:0-2912 GCA_964013765.1 uncultured bacterium
AACTATTTCTCCAATATTTATCGTATGTAAATACTTATTTTATTAGATATTATTTTACCGGGTATGGATGGTTTCGAGGTTTTAACTAATCTCAAAGATGACCCTGCCCTAAAAGGTATTCCAGTAATTTTACTAACTAATCTAAGTCAAAAAGACGAGGTTAGTAGAGGCTTAGAGTTGGGCGCGGCATATTATTTAATTAAAGCTCATTTTATGCCTTCTGAGGTAGTAAAAAAAATCAAAAAAGTTTTACATGGCTGACGACGCCAGTCTACTTTTAAATAGAGTGCTGGCGGCCGCCGCCAAAAAAAAAGCTGAAAGTATTCATCTTACGGTTGGAACCCCGCCAGTCCTCAGGGTCAATACCCAACTTGCCGAGTTGGCCGGTGAAGCCGTGCTAACTGAAGAAATTATTTCTGCTATTTTGGAGCGTTTGTTGTCCGAACGACAGCGACAGATTTTAGTCAAAGACAAACAAATATTGGTGGTTAATATTTTAGACGATAGACGATTACGGGTTGGCGCATATCGCCAGCGGGGGATGACGGCTGTTACTTTAAAAATTGTAGGCTTGGTGCCGGCCTTACTTACTCTCGGCCTGCCTAAAGGTGTTTTAAAATTTTCAGAGTTTAGTCACGGGCTGGTTATAATTGCCGGGCCATTTAGTGCCGGCAAGAGCACAACCGCAGCTGCTATAATTGAGGAGATAAATAAAACTCGCAAGGAAAATATTGTCACGATCGAAAAACCAATCGAGAATTTATTTGTTAACGATCGTAGTCTTATAACTCAACGCGAAGTAGGGGTAGACGCAGCTTCTTTTTCTAAAGCCTTGAAGTATTGTCGGCAGGAGGACGTAGATGTGATTATGGTTGGGGAGACCGCCGATCCGGAAGTAGCTCCTTTACTCTTAGGGTTTGCGGCCGTCGAACGTTTGGTTGTCTGGCAGATGGACGCAGTGTCATCAATACAAGTTTTAAGACGGATTATTGCTCAGTATCCTGCCGACCGACGTCAGCGCGCCTTAAATATTTTGGCGGCCAGTTTAGCTGGAATTATTGTACAGAGATTGGTCCCCAGAATTGGAGGAGGTTTAGTCTTGGCTACCGAAGTATTAATTGCTAACTCGGCTGTACGTACTACTATAAAAGAAGATCGTTTGGGGCAGTTAGCAAGTATTATTCAAACTTCAAAAGAGGAAGGTATGCAAGATTTAGATCAATCATTACTGAACTTGGTTCGATTAGGGGACGTCAGGATCGAAGATGCGACCGAAGCTGCTGTAGACAAAGATAATTTTCAGGCTTTAATTAAATAAGTTATGCCAGACTATAAATTTAAAGCTCGTAACGCCTCCAGTGAAGTAGTGGCTGGTATTATTCAGGCTGGCTCAGAGGATTTGGCAGTCGAAACTTTAAATGATCGTAAGCTAACGATTATTACGCTGCGAGAACAAAGTAAGGGTGGACTACAACAACAGCTTTCGTTTTTTGGACGGGCTAAACCAAAAGACATAGTCATTTTTGCCAGGCAGTTATCTGTTTTGGTCTCGGCTAGTATTCCTTTGGTGCAGGCTCTAAAGATAATGGTTAAGCAGACTTCCAATGAACGTCTTAAGTCTATAGTTTCTGAGATTGCAGATGACGTTGAGGGGGGAGCTAAACTTTCTGATTCTTTTGCTAGGCATAAAGAAACATTTGATGATTTTTTTGTAAACATTATTCGATCCGGGGAGGCCTCGGGAAAGCTGGATGAAGTATTAAAGTATTTAGCTGATCAGCAAGAAAAGGATTATGATTTAACTTCCAAAATTAAGGGCGCCATGATTTATCCGGCCTTTGTGGTTGGCGGGATGATCGTGGTCGGTTCGATGATGATGATTTTTGTGGTGCCAAACCTAACCTCGATTTTAACTGAAAGCGACGTAGCCTTACCGTTTGCTACGAGGATGTTAATTGGGGCAAGTGATTTTATGGTTAGTTTTTGGTGGTTATTATTAATCATGGTGGTTGGCTTGGGTGTTGGTTTTCGATTTGCCCTACAGTCGGAAAGTTTTAGGCTAAGGTGGGACACGTATAAATTAAAAATTCCAGTTTTTGGGAAACTTTGGCAACAACTCGTAGTGGTACGTTTTTCGCGGAGTCTTCATACTTTAGTAGCCGGCGGAATTTCTTTAACAGTTAGTTTAAAAATTGTGGGAGACGTGGTTAATAATTATTTTTATCGAGATTTAATTATGCAGACCAGAAAAGAAGTTGAGGACGGAAACCCCATTGCCACCGCTTTCACTAGGGAAGAATCAGTACCACCTATGGTGTCTCAAATGCTTGAGATCGGAGAACGTACCGGAAGACTAGAAGAAATATTAATTAAACTTAGTGAGTTTTATACTCGAGAAGTAGATAATATGGTGGCAAACTTAGTAACTTTGCTAGAACCAGCGGTGATGGTGTTTATGGGCGTGGCCGTAGGGTTTATGGTGGCGGCCATCATTTTACCGACATATAATTTAGCGTCTAGCTTCTAACAAAAAAACAAGAAAGCAAGAAAACAAAAAAGCAATCAATACAGCGTCGAATGAAGATTAAGATATTATTCGATGCGACTTTTTCAGGATCAGTTAAAACTAAAGATGGATAAGTATGTTCGTTTTGTTTACTGCTTAACAAAACATTTTCCGAAAGAAGAAAAATATGGATCAGCCTCTCAGTTAAGAAGATCATCACTATCTGTTATTCTCAACTATATTGAAGGTTATGCTAGGCGCAGGCCTGCGGTTCGGTTAAATTTTTTAGAAACTTCGTTCGGTTCCCTAAAAGAATCAAAGTATTTGATTTACCTATCTTATAAGGAATCATATATTTCATCAGAAGATTATCAAAAGGCAATGGAAGTGGCTGATGAAATCGCGG
>CAXGXT010000100.1:0-2873 GCA_964013765.1 uncultured bacterium
AATCTTAAGAGGCTGGCTGTTTTTTTTCGAAAGCTTAAAATTGTTTCTAAACAAAAGAGTAATTCTGCAAAAATAGAGGTTTCTTTAGCAATTGTTGGAGCTACTCGCATACGTAGTCTTAATAATCATTATCGTGGTAATGATCGAATAACCGATGTGTTAAGCTTTTCAAATGAGTCGATTGGAGCAGAATCTATTTTAGGCGAAATAATTATTTGTTATCCTAAGGCAGTTACTCAAGCGCGCGAGCAGGGGACAAGTTTACAAGTTGAGATTGAAAGATTGGCAATTCATGGTCTAATGCATTTGTTGGGTTACGATCACGTTAAAGATAAAGAGGCAGAAGTTATGGAAGCAATCGAAAATGATTTAATGAAGAAAATAACAAGGGCTAAATAGGCTTGTATGGCTATCCAGAGTGTGGTAATTTTAATCTAATATTTTTTATAAATTCATGGCTGCAGGACACATTATCGCTGGTTTGGACATAGGTTCCACCACTATCCGCTTGGCAATTGGCCAAATGGTGGGGGAGGGTGATGGGCAAATTCATATTATCGGAGCATCCGAAAGCACAGCCGAAGGGATTACCAAGGGCACAATTACGAGTATTGAGGATGCAATTTCTTCAATTTCGGCTTGTCTCGAACGCGCCGAACGGATGATTGGTTCTCCGGTAGACGCGGCTTGGGTAGGAATTTCTGGGCATCATATTTTGTCACAAGAAAGTCGAGGTGTAATCGCAATCGCTCGTTCGGATGGAGAAATTCAAGAAGGCGATGTCGAACGCGCAATTGAAGCCGCCCGGACAGTTGCCACTCCGCCTAATTATGAAATTTTACATGTTATCCCAAAAGCATTTACGGTGGACTCGCAAGATAGCATTAAAGATCCAGTTGGGATGAGTGGCGTACGTTTGGAAGTAGACGCGCAAATAATCCAAGGCTTAAGTGCGCAAGTAAAAAATGTAACTAAATGTATTTATCGTACCGGGATAGAAATTGAAGATATAGTTTTATCTATTTTGGCTACGGCCGAAGCAGCTTTAACCAGCCGTCAAAAAGATTTGGGAGTAGCGGTGGTGGACATTGGTGGGTCGACCACCAGTCTGGCAGTTTTTGAGGAAGGCGATATTATTCATACGGCAGTTATTCCTATTGGCTCTCAACATATTACGGCCGACTTAGCCATTAGCTTAAGAGTTTCGATCGACGCGGCCGAACAAATTAAACTCGCTCACGGAGTAGCTCGATCTAAGTCGGTAAATAAAAGAGATGAAATTGATTTAGGTGAGTTTGAACCTCAAGAAAGCAGTCCAACTTCGCGTAAGTATTTAGCTGAAATCATTGAAGCTAGGGTAGAAGAGATTTTTGATAAAGTTGACGACGAGTTGAAAAAGATTGAACGCAGTGGTAAGCTTCCGGCAGGCATTGTCTTTACCGGCGCTGGCGCAAAATTGCCGGAACTGGTAGAATTGGCAAAGGATAAATTACGATTACCAGCTGCTCTGGTTGAGCCCCTAGGAGTAAGTAATGCCATAGATAAAGTGGCAGATCCGGCGTTTTGTACAGCCGTAGGTTTGGTAATGTGGGGTAGTCAATTACAGGGTGCTGGAGGCGGCGGTTTCGGGAATATTATGAATCGATTACCGGGAGTGGCAGATGTAACTTCAAGTGCAAAGAAAATATTTAAAAAATTAACTTCGCGGGGAGGGTAACGGGAAACCCGCAATATGGCAGAAGTAAAACCATCGATAGAAACCTTCGCTAAAATAAAGGTTGTAGGAGTCGGCGGCTCAGGCGGTTCGGCGGTTAACCGTATGGTTGACGCCAAAGTGCCCGGCGTCGATTTTTTGGCGATCAATACAGATGTGCAAGCCCTGCATCATTCTCGAGCTAAGGGTAAGTTGCAAATCGGCAAGACCACCACCCGTGGTCTTGGTTCGGGTATGAATCCCGAAGTTGGAAGAAAATCGGCCGAAGAAAATCAAAATGAAATTCGTGAGACCCTGCGTGATTCCGACATGGTGTTCATCACTTGCGGTATGGGTGGGGGAACTGGTTCCGGTGCCTCAAGTACTGTAGCTGACTTAGCTCGCGATGCTGGAGCATTAACTGTGGCCGTAGTAACCAAGCCGTTTAGTTTTGAGGGTGCCCAGCGTTCAGAAATCGCCGACGCGGCTTTGGCTGAGCTAAAAGGCCGAGTTGATGCCATAATTGTTATTCCAAATGATCGTTTGATGCAAGTAATAGATAAAAAAACTTCTTTACTAGAATCTTTTCGGACTTGTGATGAAGTTTTACACCAAGGGGTGCGCGGGATTGCCGAGTTAATTACTGTGCCAGGCTTGATTAACGTTGACTTTGCCGACGTTAAAGCGATTTTACAGGATGCCGGATCTGCCTTGATGGGGATTGGTCACGGGGAAGGTGATAGTCGAGCAATGGATGCGGCAAATGCGGCTATTGAGAATCCATTACTTGATCTAACGATGGATGGAGCCAAGGGTATTTTGTTTACTGTGGCTGGAAGTTCGGATATGACTATGCACGAGGTTAACGAAGCGGCCAAAATAATTACCTCAGCCGCCGACCCAAACGCAAAAATTATTTTTGGAGCTGTAATTGACCCAGACCTTAAAGATGGTATACGGATTACGGTAGTCGCCACTGGTTTTTCAGATAAGCACGAGGCTAGGGCAGCTGTCGCAGCGGGGAGTCGTCCAGCAAATTATGAACCGACCAGTTTTTTAGGTCGAGGAGCCGAAAAGTTATTTGGAGGTGAAAGTAACGAAAATAAGGTTGAGCAACCACCGGAACCTAGGCCGTCTACGCCGGTAGTTCCTCCAAAAAGATCAACTTCTGTCGTGCCTG